>JALYUK010000330.1 GCA_030853805.1 Actinomycetota bacterium
AGTCCTGTACCCCGTGTTCGGGCTGCTGCTCTCCCCGATGATCTCTGCTGCAGCGATGGCCCTGTCCTCAGTCAGCGTCATCACCAACGCGCTACGCCTACGCACCCAACACCTCAACTGAGTGCACATTCCTGCGCCGAGGCACGCCGGGTGACTTTTGGCCCTACGCAGCGATGCGGGCGGCGGTTAGCGTGTTTGACAGCCGCCCGTTGCGGAGCGCATCCAATTCTCATTGAGGGCGTCGTTGTGATTGTTGTTTGGATCATCCTGGTGATCGTTGCCGTGCTGGTGTTGATGACCGGATGGATGTTCAACGGCCTCGTGCGTCGCAAGAACAGGACCGCGGAGGCGTGGTCGCAGATCGATGTCGAACTCAAACGCCGGCACGATCTCATCCCGAACCTGATCGCTACCGTGAAGGGTTACGCCGCGCATGAGAGTGGCACATTCGAGGCGGTCACCCAGGCCCGTGCGTCCGCGGTGAGCGCGGGTGCCAGCGGCGACCCGGCGAAGGTCGCCGGCGCTGAGAATGCGCTGAGCTCAACGCTTCGTTCGTTGTTCGCCGTCGCAGAGAACTATCCGACACTGCGCGCGGTGGAGAGTTTCGTGGCACTGCAGGAGCAGCTGACGGCGACCGAGGACAAACTGGAGTACGCCCGCCGCTACTACAACACCAGCGCCCGCGACTACAACACCGCGATCCAGACCTTCCCCAGGACCATGATTGCCGGGCCGTTCCACTTCACGTCGGTGACCTACTTCGAGGCCGAGGCCGGCGATCGTGACACGCCCGTCGTGGATTTCTCCCCGCCCGCTTCGCGCCCCGGCCGGTAGACGCCCACCGTGTATGAGGAGATTGCCCGCAACAAACGACGAACGGTCGTTTACGTCGTGGTGTTCGTCATCCTCTGGCTTGGCGTTGGCGCGCTGATTGGTGGGCTTGCCGCCGTCACAGTCAGTCGCCGCCCGGGGTCTGCAGCGCCGATAGTGGCGGACGTGTTCATCGGTGTAGCGGTAGCCACGGTGCTCGTGGTGGCTGCCATCGTCTTCACCTTCCGCTCTGGGACCCGGCTGGTGCTCTCGATTGCCGGCGCGCAGGTCGCAGACCCGAAAAAATACGCGCAGTTGTGTGACCTTGTTCAGGCGTTGGCGTTGGGCACCGGCCTACCGACGCCGGCCGTCTACGTCATCGAAGACACCTCACCCAACGCGTTCGCCACTGGCATCAGCCCGGCCAACGCAGCGGTCACTGTCACCACCGGTCTGCTCGCGGTGATGGACCGCGAAGAACTCGAGGGGGTCCTCGGACACGAACTGAGCCACATCAAGAACTACGACACTCGTCTGCTGCTGATCGTCACGACACTGCTCGGAATGGCCGGACTCGCAGCAAGCTTGGTCTGGCGCAGCGCATTCTTCATGCGCGGTCGAGGGCGAAATGGCCAACAACTGCTCCTGGTGGTGCTCGCCGCCGGGGCGCTACTGGCAGTCATCGGGTTCGTGGTGGGCCCGATCATCCGTCTGGCGCTGTCGCGGCGGCGAGAATCGCTCGCCGATGCCAGCAGCGTCGAACTCACCCGCAACCCCGCCGGCCTGATCCGCGCACTGAAAACATTGCAGACCAACGACGTGCCACTCAAAAAGCTCAATCACGCGACCGCGGCCATGTGCATCGATGACCCGCTGCAACACCACCAGGGTCGTATCCACCGCCTCTTCGACACCCACCCCCCGATCGCGGACCGCATCGCCACCCTCGAACGCACCGCCCAGGGCCTATCCGTCTAACAGCCGGATTCCAGTGATAACCCCAAGTCCCCACCCGCTTACCGGATGCGCACTGGCCCACGACAAGGAGCAGAAACCTGATGACACACAGCGACAGCGCGACCCTCTACACGCTGGGCGACCGCGGCCAAGCGGTCGATGGATCAGCCAACGACGTGCGCGGCCGAGAAGTGAGAGACAGAGACGGCGTCGGCATCGGTAGGGTCGCTGATCTCCTCATCGACGACCAAGAGAAGAAAGTCCGTTTCCTGCTGGTTGAACACGGCGGGTTCCTTGGCTTCGGCGACACCAAAACCCTGATACCCGTGGACGCCGTCACCAAGATCACCGAGCACGAGGTCTTCATCGATCAATCCCACGAGCGGGTCGCATCGGCGCCCGGTTACGCCCCTGATCTCGTCGATGACCGGGACCACCACACCAGCGTCTACAGCCATTACGGACACACACCGCACTGGAGCCATGACTACGTGTCTCCGCCACGTCTGCCATTCATGAATCCCCCCGCCTAGCGCACTCAGTCCAACCATCTGACCGGCTGCGATCGATGCCTTCAAGGCCTTTCCTTGCGTGTCCGCATCCCCCAAGGTCTACCGCAGAAGATCCTGAGGATCGCGCCCGCCCTCGACAAGTATCGCGAGGATGTAGCTGCTCTGGCACCGATCGCCATCAGCTCAACCGACATTGCCGAGTGGGCGTGCCACAACACCGCCGCTACACCACGCCGCAGGAATCCGACCGGAAATAGGTGGCTTGTTGACCTCGACTTCGAGCCGACGACGCAATTAACCCCGCCACGGTGAGGCCTGACAAGGGGGGTTCACCTGCGGATTGAACCACCTGTCAGTCGGGACGTCTGGCTCTGGCCGGCTAGCGATTGCGCGAGTGGAATGGGGTCATGACCACCGCCCGCTTTCGCCGTGCCCTTCCCACGATCAGTGTTCTTGCTGCAGGAGTGCTGGCATTGACCGGCTGCGGTGGCAGCGGGTCGATGATGGGTGATGGCGGGTCGGCGATGGGTCGTACCGGCCAGGGGATGAGCGACGGCGGGTCGACGATGGGTCGTACCGGCCAGGGGATGAATGGCTACACGCTGTCCCGCAGCACGTGCACCCCCGCCGCACCGTCGTCATCCGGGGCGGTGGTCCACGTGATCCTGGCCGACATGGGCATGACCCAGATGATGGGCGGTACTGCCCCGATGGGCGCCCGCATGATGTTGCGCGCTACGCCGTCAACTGTCGCGGCCGGCACCATCACCTTGCAGGCCAGCGACCGCGGCTGGCGGACCCATGAACTGGTCGTGCTCCCTCTCGCCGCGGGCGCAAAAATCGGCCAACGGATCCCCGGCGCCAACGGCAAGGTCTCCGAGACTGGCTCTCTGGGTGAGGCCTCCACCGCATGCGCGGCCGGTGCCGGCGAGGGCATCCCCGCAGGCTCCGCGTCCTGGGTCACCCTGAAGCTACCCGCCGGCCGGTATGAGCTGGTCTGCAACCTGCCCAACCATTACGCCGACGGTATGCGCCAAGAACTCGACGTCACCTGAACACCCCGAGACGTTCGCGAGGGCCGCCTGCGCGACAGATGCGGCAAGTCGCTCCCAGTGCGACGAACCTCAAGTAGTGGGTCCGATGGCGGCACTGTTGGCCCGCACTGGTCGGGCGCCTGAGGCAGCCTGTGCCATTACCGCGGCAAGGCGTCCTGGCTGGCCGTCGGTTCCCGTCTCGACCTTCCCGTCGCTATCGCTCCAACCGGTGTCAACCGGACCGGGCAGTCTCTGAGTCATTCGTTGCGAGACCGGCACGGGGTCACTTCCCCAACGAGCATGCAGCGCTGAGACGCCTCCACCTCGTCACCCGGAGCCGGGACCCGCCCGGGAAAGCAGCCACCGGTTGGCCCATGCGGTGGAAATCAGCACTGCGCGTCTTCGCCATAGTGCTCGAGGGTCGCTGGCCCGCCGCTGAAAAATATTGACCACCAATCGGGTCACCAACACCGAAACTCGAATAGTCCCTCAGTCGCGGAGCTTGGCCTGCGGTGTTGCACTGGGCGTGACTGCCATGACAGCACTGGGCCACGTCGCAGTCCTTGCGAATAGCGGTGGTGAACCCGGCCGCGAAGAGCGCGGCCAGACATAGCTGACGAGTTTCACAACAATGCGCTGCCAGCAACGTGGTTTGGAGGCTGAAAGACCGCCGAGCGGTTCAGCTACGTCCGGGTGAGGCGGCTGAATGGACAGCAGGCGGGATAAGGGTCTGCACAGCAGCGAGCGTTAATCTCGCCGGCATGCGTGTCATCAATCGTCTGGGGTCCGTGCTCACCTTGCTCGTTGCACTGATCGCCACCGCGATGGTGATGGGATTGTTGGCGGCTGGGTTGTTGATCCCTGCTGTGGGTAGTGCTGGTCTGGCGAGCAATGGGAGCATCGCCCTGTTCAACGGGTTGCCCGCGACGTTCGCGATGAATCCGTTGGCGCAGCAGTCGCGGATCCTTGCCGCGGATGGTTCGACGATCGCCACACCGTTCAACGAGAACCGGGTCGTGGTGCCGCTGAGCAAGGTCGCGCCCATCATGCGCAAGGCGCAGGTCGCGATCGAGGACCAGCGCTTCTACCAACACGGCGCGATCGACCCCAAAGGTCTCCTGCGCGCGGTCAGCAGCAACGCGCAAGGCGGCGGGCTACAGGGCGCCTCGACCCTGACGCAGCAGTACGTCAAAGTCGCCTTGGAGAACCAGGCGCGGGATGCCGGCAACACCAATGCCGCCAACAGAGCCGTGACCCAGGACGGTCTACAGGGGTACGTGCGGAAGTTGCAGCAACTGCGGTACGCGATCGCGTTGGAGAAGAAGTACTCCAAGGACCAGATCCTGGACGGGTACCTGAATATCGTCTACTTCGGCGATCAGCAGTACGGCATAGAGGCCGCCGCCGAGCATTATTTCAGCGTGCACGCCTCCCAACTGACGCTGCCAGAAGCCGCCTTGCTGGCCGGGGTGGTCAATGCGCCGACGACGTTCGACCCGGTCACCAACCCCAAGAACTCAACAGCGCGACGCAA
>JALYUK010000122.1 GCA_030853805.1 Actinomycetota bacterium
GGGCACCCGCGTGGGAAGACCTTTGGGCAACCGCCACCACCACCTGACCACCCAGCCCGACCGGGCGCTACCACGAACCCCCAGTGGAAAAACCGGGCAGACCGGCCGATACTTCACGCCCAGCCGGCGCCACCAGCACATCGCCCTGCCAGAACCAGCACATCACTACACGCAAAACACGGTCGGTGGATCAAGGCTCAGTAGGGTGAGCAGTGTGGGCACAATTCAGACCTTGGCGCATCGACGGCCACTGACGTCCTTGGTGGCCGTGGGCGCGGGGTGCGCGTTGTTGACGGCGTGCGGCGCGGGCACCACACCGGGCGCTTCACGCACTGGCACGGGCAGCACTCATCCTGTGTCGCACGTGTCGACCCCTACCGGCGCGCCCACGCACGCCTCCGTATCGACGAACAAGGCGAAAACCCTCGCCGAGACGCGGCGTTTGATCGCCCTGGTGACTGTCCCCCCGAAATCGACCCCGCTGACCTCGGCCCCCACCGAGCTGGCCGGTCCAGCAATGGGCACCCCGGCCACGGCATCACTGACCGACACGCCACGGTTCTGGCGCGTGCCGATGTCGATGCAGCAATCCGCGACGTGGATCGCTGCACACGCACCGAAAGGACTGAGCGCCAGTGGCTCCATGCAAGGAACCACCGGCTCGGTAGTGCCCAGGATCGGGTACGGCTACAGCGACAACCAGCACAGCAACGCCTGGCACAACGCGGCACTCGACATCGGGATCGCACCCGATGGTGGCCATGGCAGCTACTGGCGCGCGGATGGTCTGGCCCTATGGCTGGACCCGACCCCTGCGACTGATCCCGCTGGCGGTCAACGACTCACGGTCACTGTGGCTGGTGGCTGCCCGACCAGTGACCGGGGCGCCACTGATGTCCCACCAGGGACGAAAGCGTCTCTGTTACCCCTGGGGCCCCTTCGGCCGGTCTGATCTGCTCCTACAACGGAGGTAACGGTGCAGCATCCGCGCTGCGCTCACACGCCCGGTTAAACGCGACCCAGGCGTCCCGCCTGGCACACCAGGCAGGGGCGATCAACCTGACCCACACCGCCGGCGGCGTCACCAGTTGTCCTATGGACGACGGGGCAGCCACCGTGATCGCGTTCCAGTACCCCAGCGGTGCACCCGCGACGTTATGGCTGAAAGACACCGGTTGCCCCTCGATCTCCAACGGCACCATCACCGCCGGCGACTACAACACCCTCTCTACGTTTGCCACCGCCGTGACAGCACTCCTTCCCCTCTAACCACCACCGACTTCCAAACTGTGACCGGTGAACGATCGGCAATCGGACTCTGTGATGTCGCGATATCATGGTGTCATGACACGCCAGACGACTGTCCGCCTTCCCGAGGAGCTTGCTGATCAGGCTGAGGCTGTGGCCAGGGTGCGCGGCACCAGTGTTAACTCCTTGATCGTGGAGTCGCTAGCGGGCGAGATCGAACGTGTCCGCGCGGATGAGGACTTCGCCGCGCGTGCTCGCACGATGCTCGAACGCGACAAGGAGCTGCTTGACCGGCTTGCCCGGTGACCCGGTACATCCGCCTTGGTGAGTACTTCTGGTTGGCCGAACAGGTGGCAGGCATCGATACCAGCGACCTGAGTGCAGCGGCGCACATCGAGCTCGCAGATTCAGCCCTGCACGCGCCGCAGGCGGGGTTCGAGAGCCACGAGTTCTACCCCGAACTGCTCGACAAGGACGCGGTGCTGGTCTGTCGCCTCGCCTGGAACCACCCGTTGCCCGACGGCAACAAGCGAGCGGCCTGGGCGGCGATGGCCCTGTTCCTCGACCTCAACGGCCCCACCAGCCACGCGAGAAAGCCGCTCCTGCGCGCTGATTCAGCGTTCTACGGTGCCGCCACAAGTCATGCCGCAATCCGTGGTGGCGCCGACGTGTCAATCACTGTGCGCCAAGACCCGCAGGTCAGAAGAGCAATCGCTGCTATCGACGAGAATGCGTGGACCCCGATCGAATACACCGACGCCGTCTTTGACGAACAGGCCCAGACCTGGGTATCGCGCGCTGAAGTCGCCGAAATCCAGTACACCGCGTTCACCTCCAAGAAGAAGTCCGAGCAGGTCACCGGGCGCCTGGTCGTGCGCCGGATCCCCGACCTGAACCCAGGAAA
>JALYUK010000355.1 GCA_030853805.1 Actinomycetota bacterium
AACCTGACCGTCAAGGGTGGCGCTGAGGCCAAGATCATCTGTGGCAACGTGCAGACCAAGAACGCCACGGTCTACATCGTCGACACCGTTCTCGTCCCCGCCTGATCCACCCCAGATCGAACAAAGCGTGACGTCGGTAGTGCTCGCATGGGGTCCATCAGCCAAGATGGACCCCATGTCGGGTGCGCTACGGACGGTTGATGCCGGAGTTCCCGACTCGGCGCCACAGCTCTCAGAGCTTCTTGTGGCCACGGGTCGGGGGGATCAAGACGCCTTTGCTCAGCTGTACGACGCGACCAGCGCACGAGTCAACGGTCTGGTCACCAGACTGATCGTTGACCGTGCGCAGGCCGAAGAGATAACTCAAGAGGTGTTTCTGGAGATCTGGCGCACCAGCCCCAAGTTCGATCAGAACAAGGGCTCAGCTCTCAGCTGGATCTTCACCATGGCCCACCGGCGGGCAGTGGATCGCATTCGATCCGCCCAAGCCACCCGTCGCCGGGACGAGGTCTACACCCGTGAGTCGCAGGACACCTCCTACGACTCGACCGTCGATCAGGTCACCGCAACGCTGGACGCAGAACGAGTCCGCACAGCGTTGAAGACGCTGGGAGACAATCAACGACAGGCCCTCAGCCTGGTGTACTTCGAAGGCCGCACGCACGCAGAGGTTGCCGACACGCTCGGTATTCCACTCGGGACCGCGAAGACACGCATCAGAGACGGATTACTGCGGTTGCGTACCGCGATGGGAGGGACAGCATGAACACCACCCATATCGACGTTGTCGGATACGCCCTCAACGCTGTCGACGACTTGGAGAGGGTCCGCTACGAGCGGCACCTCCGAGAGTGCTCAGAATGCCGCGAGGAGGTGGCCGAGATGAACGAGGTCACTGCCATGCTGGCTCTGGATGCGCCCGAGGTCACGCCCTCCGCCGCGTTGCGTGTCAACCTGCTGGAGCAGATTCAGAACGTTCCGCAAGATGCTCCCCAGGACATACGGGCCACACACTCTGCTCAGGCATCGCGTTCGGGCCGTGGACGCCGCGCGCTCATCGGCCTCGTGGCTGCAGCTGCGATAGTCGTCGGTGGAGCCAGCGTTGCGAAGGTGGCACCCTGGTCGAATTCTTCCTCCAGCACCACCAATGCTGCGGCCCGCATTGCCAAGGCCCCCGACGCGGTCCGCAAGACGGCACCGTTTCGCGGTGGCACGATCACCGTGGTGATGTCCCGGTCGATGAACCAGGCCGTGGCAACACTGGACAAGGTCGCCGCCGCAGGCGACAAGACGACCTACCAGGGTTGGTACATCAAGTCTGACGGTCCCACCAGTGCAGGTGTACTGATGCCCAGCGGTCAGAGTGTGCTCGCGTCGAAGCTGTCCGGAGCCAGTGAGTTCGACATCACCATCGAGCCAGCCGGGGGATCGGCAGTGCCTACAAACCCACCGATCCTCGCCATCCCTATGGCATGATCACGCCGGCTCATTCTGCGCCGCGCAGGCTCGGCTGAATCGTAGGTTGAACCATGCTGGTTCACCTGGATCTGAATGTGCCTGCTGATCTGTCCGACCAGGTTCGCGAAGCGCTGCTGGAAACCGACACCGTTACCAATGTCGTCGTTCTCGCCGGCGCATCGCTTCGACCTGAGGGTGATGTGTACACCGCCGATGTGGCTCGCGAGGACGCCAACGCGCTCCTGGCCCGACTGCATGCCCTCGGGCTCGCCAAGCGTGGCGGCATCGTACTGTCACAACCCACTGGCACGCCGTTCGCAGCAGCCCGTCAGATCGACCGCGCCGCCACCGGAGACCCGGACGACGCCGTCGTCTGGGACGTGCTGCAAGAGCAGGCCTACAACGCAGCACGACCC
The DNA here is from genome assembly GCA_030853805.1 of Actinomycetota bacterium. Taxonomy (GTDB): domain Bacteria; phylum Actinomycetota; class Actinomycetes; order Actinomycetales; family Dermatophilaceae; genus Allobranchiibius. Next base: position 1,875 of record JALYUK010000355.1, read on the forward strand.
ACCCTCAGTTACCAGATCTTCCTCTTCTTGGCTGTGGCACTGGCCTCGGTAGCCGTGATCACGGACTCCTCCATCCTGGTCGTCGGATCGATGGTCATCGGACCGGAGTTCGCCACCGTCGCAGCGGTGTGTACCGGTTTGGCGATGCGAGACCTGAAATTAGCGGGACGTAGCGTCCTGGTGCTCCTTCTCACTTTTGCGTCCGCGGCCCTCCTCGTTGCTCTGCTGGCTCTGCTCGCCCGGTCAGCAGGTTTACTCAGCCCCGATGCCGTGACCCGTCCCCGACCCCAGACCCAGTTCATCTGGCAACCGACCACCTGGTCGTTCGTCGTCGCCGTACTCGCGGGTGCCGCCGGTGTGCTCGCCCTGTCCGTGGAGAAGGCGCAGGCCATGGTCGGTGTTTTCATTTCGGTCACCACGGTGCCCGCGGCGGGTAGTTTCGCGCTGGCGTTGGGGTTGTGGGTACCCGGTGAGATGGGCGGTGCAGCAACCCAACTGGGGATCAACTTCGTCGGCATGGTCGCGGCTGGCACGCTCACCCTCATGGTGCAGCGTCATGCCTGGCACCATCTGCAACGGATAACAAAACCACTTTTCCGGCGCGGGCGCGCCTGACCTTTGTCAGTGGCGGGTGTCACGCTGCACCCATGGACCTGATCTTGACGCTGCTCCTCGGCGTGTTCCTCGGCGCCGCTGTCGCGGCTCTGCTGCTGCGTTCCACCTACGCAGCCCGCTGTGCCTCGCTGAGCACACAGCGCGACATGTTGGACGCCAGAGTGCAGCAACTCTCCCTGGCAGGAGAGCACGACGACCGCACAGCACAGATCCTCGGCCCGCTCGGGGAGGCTCTGGTTCGCGTGGAGCGCCAGGTAGGCGTCCTGGAACGGGATCGCATCGAGCAGTGGGGAGAGCTGGGTGAGCGGTTGGATGCGGTGGGTTCGGTGACCGCGCGCCTGCAGCAGGAGACCGCCTCACTCGCCGGCGCACTGAAATCGTCCAATGTGAGCGGCACCTGGGGCGAAACGGGGCTGCGCCGCATCCTGGAGCACTCGGGGATGCTGGCGCGATGTGACTTCGAGGAACAGGTCAGTGTGCACGTGCGTGAGGGTGGCACGTTGCGCCCTGATGTGGTGGTCAGGCTGCCCGGCGAGCGCACCCTGATTATCGACAGCAAAGCGCCGTTGACCGCCTTCCTGGGCGCCGCGCGCGACGGCATCACAGACGCCGAGCGAGCTGCGACGTTGTCAGCCCATGCCCGCGCCCTGCGCGGACACCTGGACGCGCTTTCGGCCAAGGCGTACTGGGCAGCTTTCCGGGAGACTCCGGAGATGGTGGTGGCGTTCGTGCCGTCCGACGCAGTGTTGTCGGCCGCGCTCTTGGCAGACCCGACGCTCTTCGAGCGTGCGATTTCCCGCAAGGTGGTGCTGGCCTCCCCCAGCACCCTGCTGGCGCTGTTGCGCACCATCGCGTTCAGTTGGCAGCAGGACAGCCTCAGCGCCAATGCCAAAGAACTTCTGGAGCTCGGCAGCACCCTCTACGCCCGGTTGGCGACCCTGGGGCAGCACGCGGACAAGCTGGGTGCTTCGCTGCGCAAGTCGGTGGAGGCATACAACTCCCTGCTCGGCACTCTGGAGAGCCGGGTGCTGGTCACCGCCCGCAAGATGCACGAACTGGGAGTGGCCGACCGGCCCGCCGACACCACCGAGCCGATCACCGCCGCCCCGCGTCCGCTCAGCGCGAGAGAACTGATCGACGCGATCGATGACGACGTGGCCCGCCCGCAACTGGATCTACGCGTCGGCCGTTCCGCGTCGCGGGATTCGTTCCGAGGTGACGATCAGTGCAGCGAACCCGCGTCGTGACTGACCTTGTCGTCGGTGTTCCCGGCCAATTTCAGATCGCGACGCAGCTCGTTGGGCAGCGAGAAGAGCAGGCTCTCCTGGGCGGCCGTGACCGCGGTGACGTCGCTGAACCCGTGGGTGGCCAGGTAATCGAGTACTCCGCGCACCAGCACCTCGGGCACCGAGGCACCCGACGTCACGCCTACTGTGCCGACACCCGCCAACCAAGCGTCGTCGATCTCGTCGGCATAGTCGACCAGGTGCCCTGCGCGAGCACCGTGCTCCAGGGCAACCTCGACCAGACGCACCGAGTTGGAGGAGTTGCGACTGCCGACCACGATCATCAGATCGCAGTCCTGCGACATCTGCTTCACCGCGAGTTGCCGGTTCTGCGTGGCGTAGCAGATGTCATCCGAGGGCGGGTCCTGCAGCGCCGGAAACCGCTCCCGCAGTCGGCGCACGGTCTCCATGGTCTCGTCGACCGACAGCGTCGTCTGCGACAGCCACACCACCTTTTCCGGATCGCGCACGGTGATCGCGTCGACGTGGTCAGGGCTCTGGACCAGGGTGATGTGCTGCGGTGCCTCACCTGCGGTGCCGACAACCTCTTCGTGGCCCTCGTGTCCGATCAACAGAATGTCGAAGTCGTCACTGGCAAACCGCACTGCCTCCCGGTGCACCTTGGTGACCAACGGACAGGTCGCATCAATGGTCTTCAGGCTGCGAGCTGCGGCTTCTTCATGCACGACCGGTGCTACACCGTGTGCCGAAAAGATCACCGTGGCACCCTCGGGGACCTCGTCCGTCTCTTCCACGAAGATCGCCCCGCGCTTCTCCAGCGTGGTGACCACGTGCTTGTTGTGGACGATCTGTTTCCGCACGTAGACCGGCGGACCATAGAGGTCCAACGCCTTCTCCACCGTGATCACGGCGCGGTCAACGCCCGCGCAATACCCTCGTGGCGCCGCCAGCAGGACGCGCTTGGCGGTGGTCGGTCGGGTACCCGCAGCTGTGCTCGTCATACCACCGAGTCTACGGTGGCGCGATGAGCTCGCCGTTGCCGGAGAAGGCCGCCGACACCACAGCCCAGCAACCGTGGCCCGTACGGACGCTCTCGATGCGCATCAGCGAGTACGTCGACCGGATGTCGGCTCTGTGGGTCGAGGGGCAGATTGTGCAATTGTAGCGGCGCCCCGGCGCACCCACCTGCTACGTGACCCTGCGCGATCCCGACGTCGACATGTCGCTGTCCGTCACCGTCCATGTCAACACTCTGGACGCGATGGGACCCGGTATCGGGCCTGGTGCCCGCGTTGTCGTACAGGCCAAGCCCACCTTCTGGACCAAACGCGGCACCCTGCAACTGGAGGCCCGCCAGATGCGACCAGTGGGCGTCGGTGACCTGCTGCTGCGGCTGGAGCACCTCAAACAGCTCTTGCACAGTGAGGGCATCTTCGATCCCCGCCGCAAGCATCCGCTGCCCTTCCTGCCGCGCAGGGTCGGTCTGATCTGCGGCCGCTCCAGCGCAGCGGAGAAAGACGTGGTGCAGAACACCCTGCAGCGATGGCCTGCCACCCGGTTCGAAATCCGACAAGTCGCGGTGCAGGGCCCGGGGACCGTCGAGCAGGTGTCGACTGCACTCGCGGAACTCGATGCGGCACCGGACGTCGATGTGATCGTCATCGCGCGCGGAGGCGGGGCCTTCGAAGATCTGCTCCCCTTCAGCAACGAGGCTCTGATCCGTGCAGTGGCTGCCGCGCGTACCCCGATCGTCAGCGCCATCGGACACGACGTCGACAGCCCGCTGCTGGATCTCGTCGCTGACGTGCGTGCGTCGACACCGACGGATGCTGCCCGACTGGTGGTGCCGGACCTGGGGGAACAGCAAAACGGCCTGGATGATCTGTTGCGCCGCGCCTCCCGATCGCTACGCCATCACGCGACGCTCGAAAGACGCACCTTGGACCAGCTGTGCACGAGACCGGTCATCTCGGACCCGGCCGGTATGGTGCGGGTCCGCGCGGAGCAGATAGATCGCTTACGCGAACGCTCAAGCGCGTGTTTCAGCCGACGGTTGCAACGCGCGGAGGGCGATATCGATCGGATGGCCGGCCAACTACGCGCCTTGTCCCCCCTGCAGGTCCTGCAACGCGGATACGCCGTGGTCCGTACCCGCGAGGGCGAGGTCATCACCGATGTCGCCCAGCTGGAGGATCACGACCTGTTGAGAGTGACCGTCGCGCACGGAGACTTCGCAGTACGTCCGGTCACCGCGAGATTGCCCAGCAACTGACCTGCCCAGCGATTTCAAAGGAGTACCTATCAATGACCGCCACAGAAGAGTCCAGTAGCAGCGATATCGCCGACGACTCATCGGACCGACCGAAGTCTGCGATGCACGCCGAGGTGGTACAGCTCGGGTACGAGGATGCCCGCGATCAGCTTGCTCAAGTGGTCGCCCGGCTGGAGAGCGGCGAGCCCAGCCTCGAAGACAGCATGCACCTCTGGGAGCGTGGCGAAGCATTGGCGGCGCACTGCCAGAAGTGGCTGGCGGACGCCGAGCAGCGCATTGATGCGATGACGGCAGAGCGCAACTGACCGGGCGACGGAAACGCCGCGGTCTGGTCAGGCGGCGTGGGCCCCGCGATGCGCCAGTCGCGCGCGTCGATCGCTGAACGCCTCGACGCCCGCGAGCATCGCGGTCAGGGCACCGAGGCCGGCCGATATCGCTACGCCGTACTCGAATGCCCGCGAAAAATCACCCCGGCTGGCGGCGAGTTGGCCGAAGAAGGCCGATCCGACGACAGCGATTCCCAGCGCGGTGCCGGTGCGCTGGAATACCTGGTAGGCGGCACCCGCCGAGCTCGCTTCCTTCACCGGCACCTCCGACACCGCCCGGGTCTGGTTGGCCGGCAGCACGAGACCGTTTCCGAATCCGGCCACCGCCAGCGGTAGCGCCATCCACCAGCCGATATCAGGGCCGGCTCCGATTCGCACCGCGCCGATGACCAGGATCAGACCGAGAGTGAACAAGAGCGATCCAGTAACGAGGAACGCAATCGGGTGCTGCGGACCCTTCGAGCCCGACAGTCGGGACGCTGGGATCGTCGCTGCGGCGAACGCTGTCACGGTCAGGCCGGCCTGCCACGCCGAGTACCCCTGCCCCATCTGCAGATAGACGGTCAATACGAAGAAGATCGAGGTAAAGGCACCGAAGTACAGCAGTCCGGTGAGCGAGCCGAAGCTGAAGCTGCGTAGCGAGAACAGGTCCAGGTTGAGCACCGGCACCTTTCCTTTTGCCTCGACACGACGCTCCCAGAGCACGAACGACACCAGGAACACCACCGCAACGAGGTAGAGCGGGTACCGGACTGTGCTGGACCATTCCCGTTGCTCGACCAGGGGTAGCAGCAACGCGACAATCCCAATACCGGACAGCAAAGAGCCGACCGGGTCCAGTTGCGGTCGCCCGCTTTCGGACCTGCTGCTGGTGACACCTGCTTTGGTCAGCAATCTGGCCGCGAACGGAATCGCGATCAACCCGATCGGCAGGTTCACGAAGAAAACTGCCCGCCAGCCGTGCTGGGTGCCGAAAGCGGCAATCAGGCCGCCACCTGCGAGGGGTCCGGCGGCGGTCGAAATACCTGCGACAGCACCGAAGTAGCCGAAGGCCCGGCCTCGTTCGGCGCCCCGGAAGAGCAATTGAATGATGCCGTTGACCTGCGGGGTGAGTATCCCTGCGAAAACCCCCTGAAGCAGTCGAAAGGCGATGATCGACAACGGCGACCACGACAGGCCGCAGGCAACGCTCGCTGCGACGAAGCCGGTGATGCCGATCAGGAACATCGTCCGCCGCGAGTAGGCATCGCCGATGCGGCCTGCTGGCACGAGTGTCAGCCCGAAGGTCACGGCGTAGCCGGACAGCACCCACTGCAGGTCGGACGACGAGGCCTTGAGACCCTCCTCCAACGAGGGCAAGGCGACATTGACGATGCTTACGTCCAGCAGCGACATGAAGACGGCGCCGAGACACACGGCGAGCGCGAGCCATCTGGCGGGGTTTTCCCCTTCGGGGTAGTCACCCGCATCCGCACCCTCATGCGGCTTTGCCTCAGCGTTCTGTCGGCCCGCAGTCTTACTCACTGTGCCAATGCTCCGCCACGGCCACCACACCCCTCATCACCGGGGCCCACGCGATCCTCTGGGGGCCCCTCAGGAGGTCGCGCCCGCTGGAGAACCCTTGAGCGGTTGCACCGCCCGAGCGAACAGCTGCACCTGGGCCCACGGGCCGGTGCCGATCACGACGGTGGACAACCCTCCGAGCGGGGCAGAGCGCACGAGGCTGCGCGCGCCGCCGTCGTTGCGCCTGAATTTCGCCCAGACCGTGCCGTCGATCGTGACGGTCCCGACCTGCGCGGAAGCCCCGGTCTGCTGCGCCACCCATCGCCGGTCCCCCCCACGGGTCTGCTTGATCGCGGCGTAGTGATCGCCGGGCGCGGCGTATCCGGCCAGCCAGGTCTGCGGTGAGCTACCCGGGATCAGGTTGACGTTGGTGGCTGTCCATCCCTTCGGTAGTCCATTCGCAACAGCGACATTCCACTTCTGCGCGGAGCCCACCTCGCGCGCGATCGCCGTTGCGTTCGCGGTCGCCTGCTGCACTGATTTCACCCTCGGCACCAACGCGACAAGGACCAGGCACCCGCCCAGCAGCACGATCATTGAAATCACCATGCTCTTGGCGGTCCCACCCATCCCGCGTCGGGCCGGCGGTGGGTTGACGGCCTGTACGGGCGCCGACGTCGGAGTGCTCACCCCTCCATGGTCGCCCATCGCCCTTGTCGTTCCCACCCCGCATCCGGCGCTGCGCTGGATAGACTCGCCGCTAGTGACCGAGCGGACCTGTTCTCAGGTCCCTCCCGCCGATGAAGGAGCCATATGTCAACCGATGATGCCCGTCACACCTCCGCCCAGCTACCCGACCGAAACTTGGCTCTGGAGCTGGTGCGAGTCACCGAGGCCGCGGCCATAGCGGGCGGGCGATGGGTTGGTCGAGGAGAGAAGAACGACGCCGACGGCGCTGCAGTCGCGGCAATGCGCAGAGTCATCTCGTCGGTCGCGATGAACGGCGTGGTCGTCATCGGCGAGGGCGAGAAGGACGAAGCCCCGATGCTCTTCAACGGCGAACATGTCGGCGATGGCACGGGGCCTGGCGTCGACGTTGCCGTGGACCCGATCGACGGCACCACCCTGACCGCGAAGGGCATGAGTAACGCCGTATCGGTCATGGCGGTGAGCGAGCGTGGAGCAATGTACGACCCCAGCTCCGTCTTCTACATGGACAAGCTCGCAGCCGGTCCGGACATCGCTGACGTCGTGGACATCAGGCTGCCGGTCGCGGAGAACATCCGCCGCGTCGCCAAGGCCAAGCGGGTCAGCCCGGTCGATGTAACGGTCGTGATGCTGGATCGACCCCGCCACCAGGAGTTGGCTCAGCAGATCCGCGATGCCGGCGCGCGGCTTCGCTACATCGCCGACGGTGATGTAGCCGGTGCCATCATGGCGGCTCGCCCGGACACCGGTATCGACCTTCTGCTCGGTATCGGTGGCACCCCGGAGGGCATCATCACGGCCTGTGCGATGAAGGCCCTCGGCGGCACCATCCAGGGCATCCTCGCTCCCAAGGACGACGACGAGCGGCAGAAGGCCATCGACGCCGGTCTGCACCTGGACACGGTGTTGTCCACCAATGACCTGGTCAAGGGCGACAACGCCTTCTTCGTGGCCACCGGCATCACCGACGGTGAGTTGTTGCGCGGTGTGCGGTACGGCGCCGACGGCTGCCACACCCAGTCCCTCGTGATGCGTTCCAAGAGTGGAACCATCCGTACCATCGACGCCCACCACTCGCCGGCCAAGCTGGCGGAGTACACGAGTCTGGACGTCTGACCTGTGGATTCCCACCTCGTCATCGGTGAGGCACTCATCGATATCGTGCACAGTGTCGATGGTTCGGTGCGTGAGCACGTCGGCGGCTCGCCGCTCAATGTCGCTATCGGCCTTCGACGGTTGGGTCATGACGTGACCTTGGCGACGTGCATCGGCGCGGACGAACACGGCGAGTTGATCGAGCAGGTGCTACGCGATGACGGGGTGCAGTTGGGCGCGCACAGCGCCGAATCGCCGCGCACGTCGACGGCAGCAGCCACCCTTGATCCCACGGGAGCTGCGACCTACGCCTTCGACCTGGAATGGAACCCGGTGCCTCCCCTGCCCCATCTCTCGGGTCACCTGCACACCGGGTCGATCGCGACGGTGCTGCAACCTGGTGCCAGCACCGTGCGGGATGCGGTGGTGGGCCACCGAGCGCGAGGCACGACCTCCTTCGACCCCAACCTGCGCCCGACGATCATCGGCGATGCAGCCTCGGTCCGCTCCGGTATCGAAGAGCTGGTGGGCCTCAGCGATGTCGTCAAAGCCAGCGACGAAGACATCGAATGGCTCTACGGGCACGACGGCGCTGAGGTCGACCTGACGCAGATCCTCAGGCTGTGGGCACAACTGGGTCCGTCGCTGGTCGTGGCAACTCTCGGATCAGACGGTGCGCTGGTGTATCTGAGCGGCGCCGACGAGGTCGTCAAGGTGCCCGGACTGCGGGTGGACCTCATCGACACGGTCGGTGCCGGAGATTCGTTCATGTCGGGCATGTTGTCCAGCCTGTTAGACAGCGGCCTGCTGGGTGATGTCGAAGCCCGCCAGCGCCTGCGTGGGGCGGGCCGGGATGTCCTGTTGGAAGCTGTTGATCGGGCGATAGCGGCGTCAGCGATCACGGTGTCCCGTGCGGGGTCCAACCCGCCGGTCCGCAGCGAACTGATCTCAGCGGGGCCCGGGCCGCACTGATACCTCGTGCATCGCGGCGTCAGCGGGTAGCTCGAGCGCCAGACGCACGGTGAGGGCGATGGATTCCGGTCGGATGAAGCGGTCGCCGTCGTAGTCGGTCCCGCCTTCGGCGAGAACGAGCTCACGTTGCATGTCGGTGTCCACCCGGCCCGGGTGCACGCTGGTCACGCGGACACCGGAGGCAGACTCTTCCTCCCGCAGCGCGTCGGTGAACGCTCTGGCCGCGAACTTACTCGCCGAATAAAGACCGCCTCCGGCGCCGGAGCGGTACCCCGAGCCGGAGTTGATCACGATCACGTGGCCGCGCGCGCTGCGCAACTGCGGAAGTAACAGACGCGTCAGATCAGCGACCGCGATCACGTTGAGTTCCATCGTCATGCGCCAGTCGGCCCGCGTCAGTTCGGTGATCCGGCCGTGCCCGAGTAGTCCGGCCGAATGCACCACGGCATCCAGCGACTCGATGCGCCCCGCAGCGGCCGATGTCGCTTCCTCGTCAGCCAGATCCGCGACGAAGGGCACCGCCGACCGCAGCTGAGCGCACACCCGCAGCACTGCAGCTTCATTGCGGCCGCCGATCAGCAGGTCGTGGGTCGGCGACAGTTCTTCGGCGATCGCGCGGCCGATCCCGCGCGTGCCTCCGGTGACCAGGACGGACTTTGCTCGTTGCGTCATCCGATCAGCTTAAGGATCTGCCCGTTGCCGGTAGGGCGCTACCAGCGCAACCCTGACCTCAACAAAGCCACCTCGACAGCGTGGCGCTGCTCCCGGGAAAGGGGTGGGGACCCGGAATGCGCGATCTCCAGCACGTCGCAGCACTCCAGCAGCACGTCGTCATAGGCCAACTCGATGGCGGTGAGTCGCCGATGCCGAGCCGGTAGCTCCCACCCGGTGCGTACCGCGTCCTGGTCAGCACTCAGTCGTCGTAGATCGGCCACCAACCGCTCGATGGGCGCCCTGCTGGCGGGCCTGTCGGGTTGACGAAGGGCCCACCAGTGCAGACCCCTCGGAATAGCGACGAGGGACCAGATCAACGCAGTAGGCACGGTGCACACCAGCACGTACTGAAACCAGACAGGCACGGGGCACCTCCTGCCCTGATCAGTCACAACTCCCTGCAGACCAGGGACGCCCCTCCAGGTAAGCACAGAACCGAACCCTCGAAGGAGGATCCGGCTCTGTGCTCGTCGAACAGGTGGTATTAGCGGGTCATGAAGCCTGCTTCGGTGCCTTCTCCTCGGCACTTCGGGCTTCGATGGAACGGGCCCGCTCCAATGCGGCCTTGCGCTGCTCTTCGTTGTCCCTCGCGATTTCGGCTGCAAGCTCGTCGTCGCGGGTCAGACAGTCGCCGGTCTCGGGGTCGAATACGTGCATCAGGGACGGGTCGAAGGCCAGATGGGCCTCCTCGCCCTCACGCACCCGCGAGCGGGCGTCGAGGTTGACGACCATCTGGGTACGCATGCCCTCGCCGTCGAGGTCGCGGTCCAATTCCTCCAGCGTCTTCTGCATGGAGGGGTCCGGCTCGAAGGGGATGTAGGCATACTGCTCATTGCCCAACCATTCCCGCACGTCGACGATCGACGTGAACGAGACAGCGTTGTTGATGGTGTCGCCCAGCGAGGTGTCTTTGATGTGCTCGGGGCGCAGACCGACGATAACGGCCTTCTTGCCCTTGACCTTTTCTGCCAACTCACCGGTGAGCTTGACGTCGGCGATGGGCAACTTGAGGGTGTCACCCTCCACCTGCGCGGGCAGGAAGTTCATCGGCGGCGATCCGATGAAGCCGGCCACGAAGATATTGACCGGCTGTTCGTACAGCTCGCGCGGCGAGGCGCACTGCTGGAGAACGCCCTTCTTCAACACGGCCACCCGGTCACCCAGAGTCATGGCCTCGGTCTGGTCGTGCGTGACGTAGAGGCAGGTGAAACCGAGCCGACGCTGCATACGCGCGATCTCGGTACGCATCTGACCGCGCAGCTTGGCGTCCAGGTTGGACAGCGGCTCGTCGAAGAGGAATGCATCGGCGTCGCGGACGATGGCGCGACCCATAGCCACCCGCTGGCGTTGCCCACCGGAAAGGTTGGCCGGCTTGCGGTCCAGGTGCTCACCGAGCTCGAGCATGTCCGACGCGGTATTGACCTTCGCCTTGATCTCCTCGTTGGTGAACTTGCCCTTGGCGAGACGCAGCGGGAACGCAATGTTCTCGAAGACGGTCAGGTGCGGGTAGAGCGCGTAGTTCTGGAAGACCATCGCCAGGTTGCGATCGCGCGGGGCCAGGTCGTTGACCCGCTTGTCATTGATCTCCAGGTCACCGCCGGTAATGTCCTCGAGGCCGACGACCATCCGCAACAACGTGGACTTGCCGCAACCGGACGGTCCGACGAGGATCATGAATTCGCCGTCGGCGATGTCCAGCGAGACATCGTTGACCGCAGGGAAGCCGTCGCCGTACTTCTTGACGAGATTCTTGAGCTTGATGCTTGACACGAGTGTTGCTCCTTCTTGCTGTGAGTAGGACGGTCAGCCTTTGACGGCACCGGAGGTGAGTCCGGCGACGATCCGACGCTGGAAGACCAGCACCAAGATGACGACGGGGATGGTGACGACGACTGCTGCAGCGCAGATCGCACCGGTGGGCTGGGTGAACTGACTGGCCCCGGTAAAGGAGTTCAACGCCGCCGGGACGGTCTGAGCTCGAGCCGCGGTCAGGTTACTGGAGAACACAAAGTCGTTCCAGGCTACGAAGAAGGCAATGATCGCCGTCGTGAAAACACCTGGGAGTGCCAGCGGCGCGACCACTTTCACGAACGCCTCCCAACTGCTTGCTCCATCGACCTGAGCCGCCTGTTCCATCTCCCACGGGATCTGCTGGAAGAACGCCGTCAGGATCCAGATCGACAGCGGCAGCGTGAGGGTGATGTAGGGAATGATCAACCCGGGCAACGTGTCGAACAGGCCCAGGATGCGCCACAGGTTGAACAACGGGGTGACCATCGCGATCACCGGGAAGAACGAGACGGTGAGCGCGGTGAGCAGGATTGCCTTCTTGCCGGGAAACTCCAACCGGGCGATCGCGTAGGCGCAGAACGTCGCGAGCACCACACTGATGACGGTGGCGGCCAGACAGACGACCACGGAGTGCCACAACGCCGGGACGAAGAGGTCCTTGGCTCCCCCGGTGAAGATCAGACTGTAGTTCTCCCACGAGATGTTCTTCGGCCAGAAGTTTCCGAAGACGTTGGCGCCCTGGTCTGCGAGCGCGGTCGTGCTCTTGAGCGAGGTCGCCAGAATCCACAGGATCGGAATCAAGGTCCACAGCATGATCGGGATCGAAACCCCGGCCAGACCCCACTTGGTCTTGTTGGTGACGTTGGTGTCCATCAGTTCTTATCCCCCGTCAGGTCGACCTTGAAGCCGCGGACCAGCACCCCGGCGATTATGAGCACGAAAATGAACAACAGCACAGCGAGCGCCGAACCCATTCCGATCTCGGCTCGGGTGACCGTTTCTCGACCGACGAGCATCGAGAGGGTGTCGGTGTTGTTGGCACCACCGGTCATCACATAGGGGTTGTCGTAGATGCGGAAGGCATCCAGAGCCCGGAAAACCACGGCAACCATGATGGCCGCCTTCATGCTGGGGAAGACCACCTTCACCTGGGTCTGCCACCAGGAGGCACCGTCTACCTTCGCGGCCTCCTCCATCGACTGGTCGACCTGGGCCAATCCCGCCAGCAGGAGCAGGGACATGAAGGGCGTCGTCTTCCAGATCTCCGACAGGCAGATGATCGTCAGTGAGGACCAGGTTCCGCCGAACCAGTTGTAGGTCGGATCGAACGCCCCGAAGGACAGGAAGTGCAACCAGTGGTTGACGAATCCGGTGTCGAACTTGAACGCGTAGAGCCAGGAGAACGCCGAGACCACGGTGATGATCGAGTACGGGATCAGCACAATGGTGCGCAGCGTCTTGCGCGGTAGCACGATCTTGTTCATCACCATGGCGATCGCCATACCGAACACCAGCTCGACGATCAAGGTGATGATGGTGATCAGCGCCGTGATGCCGGTGGCTTTCCAGAACAACGGGTCACTCAGGGAGGTGATGTAGTTCTGGAACCACACGAACTTGCGCGCGGCGGGGTCGGTCAACCGGTAGTTGAACAACGACAGGTACAGCGCATAGGCGATCGGGTAGAACGTCACCAGGATCATCACCAGGAATGCCGGCCCCGCCAGCTTCCAGCCGAGCTTGCGCTCACCTCTGGTGCGGTCCGATATCTGCGGTTTCTTCTCACCGCGGCGAGCGGAGCGAGCTCCGGTCTTGGTGTCTTCGACAGTGCTCACAGCAGTGCCTTCCCCTTCAAGACGTTCGTGATGAATTTCTGCGCCTTGACGGGCGTGTTTGCATTCACCGAGCTCGGCGGGCTGAACTGCTGCTGCAGACCCGTGGAGATGTCACCCCAGTACGGCGACAACGGTCGCGGAGTTGCGGTACCCAGTGATTTCAGGATGGTCGCTGCGATGCCGTTCGGGAACGCCTTCAGCACGGCCGGATCGGTGAACGCAGCCTTACGGCTCGCCGGGTTACCGGCGACGGCCATGTAGGCAGCCTGGTTCTTTTCGTTGGTGATACAGGCGGTGGCCTGGTAGGCCACCTCGGGGGATTTACTGCTCTTGCCGACCGCGAGGTCGATACCGCCGAACGGCGGCGCGGCGTCCTTGCCGGCCACGGTGCGCGGATAGACAGCAGCGCCGACGTCGCTCTTGTCACCCGTCAACGCGGCGTAGGTGTAGGGCCAGTTGACCAGGAATGCGGCGGCCTTGCTCTGGAACAGTGCCAGTGCCGCCGTCTCATCCGAGGAACCCATCGCCGGTCCTCCGAGGCCAGAGTTGGCGATCGTGGAGATGATCCTGGCGGCGTCCTTACCGGCGGGGCTGTTGATGCCGAGCTTCGTATCGACAGCGGTGGCGGCCGGATTGTCGACGATCTTGCCGCCTGCACCGGCGATCAACGCGTTGATCCAGACCGAATATCCCTCGTACAGCTTGGCCTGTACACCGATCTGCTTCTTTTCCTTCTTAGCTGCGTCGATGACCTGCGCCCAGGTGACCGGGTTGTTGACGGAGATGTCGAGGCCGGCAGCCTTGGCGACCTTCTTGCTGTACCAGAGCAGCTGGGTATTGGCCCAGAACGGCACCGCGATCAACTTGTTGTCGAACGTCGCGCCCTTGATGGCTGAGTCCACCCGGTCGGCCTTGAACTCTTTGTCCATACTCGCCGGGACCGGGGCCAGGAGGTCAGCAGAGGCGAACTCGGTCACGAAGGCCGGGTCCATGCTCATCAGATCCATTGAACTGTCGTTGGCGACGAGGCGCCGCAGCAACTGGATCCGTTGATCGCTGGCGCTGTTCGGAAGCAACTGCACCTTGATGTTGTATTTCCCGCCCGAGGCCTTAGAGCAGATCTGGGCCAACGAGGCCTGACCGCCCTTGCTGGGGTCGGTGTTTCCAATGTCCGGGTTGATGTACCAGGTCAGGGCTTTGGTCCCGCTGGCGCTGCTGCTACTTCCGCAGGCAGCAAGACCCAGCGAGGCGAGCATGACCCCCGCAGTTGCCAGGGCGAGCCCACGGCGACCAGATGAGTGTCTTCTCATGAAAGATGACTCCTAGATTTGGGGCGCACCGGATACCCGATCCACTCGATTGTGACAGCCATCACTGTTGTTGGCACTGCCTTCGGGGGCAAGCGGGCGTCACCGTTGCGCCCGGAACGTTGCACAATCGGTACCTACCCAGCGGTATCGAGCGGGCGGCTCTTCCGTTCGATACCGCCGGCGCAGCCCTGCGACGGCATATTCTGGCCGAAAGCGTCCACAGACAACTCCACACGAGGGAGAAACCGGCTGATGCCCGACTTCGGCTACCGCGACCTACTGCCCATCGGGGCAGATGCCACGACGTACCGATTGCTCACCACCCAGGGAGTCCGCACCGTACCGGGCCCGGGTGGTCGCACCTTCCTGGAGGTCGACCCGCAGATCTTGCAGCTGCTGGCCGACACCGCGATGCATGACATCGCGCATTACCTACGCCCCGCACACCTCGCTCAGTTGCGCTCGATCATCGATGATCCGGAGGCGAGCAACAACGACAAGTTCGTGGCCCTGGACCTGCTGAAGAATGCTGGGATCGCCGCCGCCGGCGTGCTGCCCATGTGCCAGGACACCGGCACTGCGATCGTGATGGGCAAGAAGGGTTCTCAGGTCCTCATCAACGGCGGTACCCCGGATGAAGCCGCGCTGTCCCGCGGCATCCACGACGCCTACACCCGCCTGAACCTGCGCTACTCCCAGATGGCGCCGTTGACCACCTGGGAGGAGGTCAACACCGGTAACAACCTTCCTGCCCAGATCGAGTTGTACGCCGATACCGAGGCCGGGCACGAGACGACCTACAAGTTCCTGTTCATGGCCAAGGGCGGCGGTTCGGCCAATAAGTCCTTCCTCTTCCAGGAGACGAAGGCCGTGCTGAACCCGAGCGCGATGCTGGCGTTCCTGGACGAGAAGCTACGCGGGCTGGGTACCGCCGCCTGCCCGCCCTACCATCTCGCCATCGTCATCGGCGGCACCAGCGCAGAGTTCGCCCTCAAGACCGCGAAGTACGCGAGCGCCAAATATCTGGATGATCTGCCCAGAGAGGGTTCGCGGGTCGCGCACGGTTTCCGGGACGTCGAACTGGAGGAGCAGGTGCTGGAACTGACCCGTGCATTCGGTATCGGCGCGCAGTTCGGCGGCAAGTACTTCTGCCACGACGTGCGCGTCGTGCGGCTGCCGCGGCACGGGGCCTCCCTGCCGATCGCGATCGCTGTCAGCTGTTCCGCAGACCGGCAGTGCCTGGCCAAGATCACTGCCGACGGAGTCTTCATCGAGGAGCTGGAAACAGACCCCGCGCGCTTCCTGCCGGAGGTCACCGATGAGGCCCTGAGCGGCAGCGACGGCGGCCAGGATGTCGTGCAGATCGATCTGAACCGGCCGATGGCCGACATCCTGGCCGAGCTCACCAGACATCCCGTCAAGACGCGATTGTCGCTGACCGGTCCGCTGGTCGTCGCACGCGACATCGCACACGCCAAGATCAAGGAACGCCTGGACGCCGGGCACGAGATGCCGCAGTACCTCAAGGACCACGCGGTCTACTACGCCGGGCCCGCGAAAACCCCGGAAGGCTATGCGTCCGGCTCGTTCGGGCCCACCACTGCCGGTCGGATGGACTCGTACGTCGAGCAGTTCCAGGCGGCAGGCGGGTCGATGGTGATGCTTGCCAAGGGCAACCGCAGCAGTCAGGTCACCGATGCCTGCACAGCGCACGGCGGGTTCTACCTCGGGTCGATCGGTGGACCGGCGGCGCGGCTGGCCCAGGACTGCATCACCTCGGTGGACGTCCTGGAGTACCCCGAGCTGGGAATGGAGGCGATCTGGAAGATCGAGGTGCGCGACTTCCCTGCTTTCATCGTGGTCGATGACAAGGGCGGCGACTTCTTCGCCGCGACCGCAAAACCGATGGCATTGACCATCAACCGACGAGAAGGACTGCCGAGATCATGAGCGGATTCGATGACCTCCTGCGTGCCAATCGGCAGTTCGCCGACACCTTCACCCTGGGTGGCTTCGACGGCATCGCGGCTGCCGGTGTCGCCATCGTCACGTGTATGGATTCGCGCATCGACCCGCTGCGGATGGTCGGGCTGGCACCCGGTGACGCGAAGATCTTCCGCAACCCCGGCGGCCGGGTGACCGATGCAGCGCTGGAAGCTCTCGTCATGTGTGCCCACCTGTTGAATGTCGAGCGCGTGCTGGTCATCCCGCACACCCGTTGCGCGGTCTCGACCTCCACCGAGCGCGAGCTACGCGAGCAGGTCGCCGATTCAGCCGGTGTCGATGCCAGTTGGCAGCGGTTCCACGTGGTGGCGGACCAGCTGGAGTCCCTCGCCGAGGACGTCGCGAAGGTGCGCACCCACCCATTGATCCGTGACCGGGTGCAGGTGGGCGGATTTCTCTACGACGTCGACACCGGCCTACTGGACCAGCACTTCTAACCGCGAGCACCCCCTCACAGATCGGATCACCACGTGCCTTCTGACTTCTCCCGGATACCCCTTCGGTACAACGCAGCCGAACGTCGGCTCGCCCGCTCGGTCTATGAGAGCGTCGAGCCACTTCACGTGATCGCCTACTTCAACCCGGCCATCCGCGAGCAGCAGCAGCGCACCGGGCTGTCCTCGATGGCCCGGTATCTCGGCGGGCGGGGTGCCCCGCTCGGCGACTGTCCCGCCGCATGTGTCTCGGCGACCTTCTTCAATTTCAACCCGGCCGCGGTCGGGCCCGCCTGGCAGGAGGCGAGGAAGTACGGCTTGGACCGGCTGTACCGGCTCCACCTGGAAGCCATCGAAGGGTCCCTGCGGGAAGCACTCGGCCCGCTGTGCGAGGACCCATCATTGCCTGCGCTCGCGCGCCGTTTCGGCGAGATCGCGGCTGGTCTGAGCTACGCCGGGCGCCCCCTGGCAGCCGCGTGGTCTGTTACCCCTGTGCCCGACGAACCGCACCTGGCACTGTGGCAGTGCTTCGCGGCATTGCGCGAATACCGCGGCGACGGCCACATCGCAGCACTGGTGCAGTCCGGTCTCAGCGGCGTGCAGGCGTTGGCCTTCCACGAGTCACCGCACCCAGACCCGGCGTTGCGCCGCCGCGCCCTGGGTAGCGATTTCTCCCGTAAGTCGCGCGGCTGGTCTACCCAGGAGTGGGACGCCGCGCTCGCGGCGCTCACCGATCGGGGTCTGTTGGATGCTGACGGCACGATCAGCCCGCTCGGAGCCGAGTTGTATGCGGCTCTCGAGGAAGCTACCGACGACGCCGCTGCCGGCGCATACGCCGAAGTTGCAGAAGCAGCCGAGCTGGTCAGCGCCTGCCGACCGTTCGTCAAAGCCGTGATCGACGCCGGCATGCTGCCCGGCACCGTCAAACGGGTCGAGAGGGCCTGAGGACCACCCTGCCTGACCGACCGGATCAAGACATCGATCGAGGAGTGACCCCGTGAGCGACGATCTGCCTACTGCCATCGAGGTGACCGGGCTGCGCATCCACCCGGTGAAATCGACCGCCATCCGGGGTGTGCAGTCCGCGCAGGTGACCCGGGCAGGGCTGATCGGCGATCGCGAATGGATGGTCGTCGATGGTGGCGGCGACCTCGTCTCGGCTCGCGAGTTACCCGCGCTCTTCGCGATCGTCGCGGACAACCGCGGAACCGGTGTGCAGCACGATCTGCAGTTGACCGCCCCCGGAATGCACCCGATGGTGGTTTCCTACCCTGAGAACGGGGCTACCCAGGTCCGGATGTTCTCCGATCCGCCCCTCACGGCACGGTCAGCAGGGAGCGACGTCGACGACTGGTTGCAACAGGCAATCGGTCGAGCGGACCTGCATCTGGTGTGGTGCCACGACCCGGCCGCCAGACGTCTGGACCCGGAATACAGCAGGCCCGGCGACTACACCGCGTTTGCCGACGGCTTTCCCCTCACCCTGGTCACCGATCCGTCGGTGCGCCGCCTGCAGGAGTGGGTCGATGAGACCACGAGCGAACGTGGCGAAGAGCCGGTCCGGATCCCGGCTGCTCGATTCCGCGCGAACATCGAGGTCAGTGGGCCGATCGCTGCGTTCGAGGAGGACACCTGGTCCCGGATCCGGATCGGTGCAGTGGAATTCAGGGTGCCCGTGCCGTCCGCACGATGCGTGATGACGACGATCGACGAGCGCCTGCACAAGGGCAAGGAACCGATCCGGACGATGGCCCGCCACCGTCGCTGGGACGGCAGGACCTGGTTCGCACCGAACCTCATCCCGGACGGCGAAGGCACTATCTGCGTCGGGGACGTCCTTGAGGTACTCGAACGCGCACCCCGGCGC
>JALYUK010000403.1 GCA_030853805.1 Actinomycetota bacterium
CGACAAGGAGGCCACCACCGCCCCAGAAATCAACGCCGCATAACCTGAACCCACTAACCCGCACGGTGTGACGAAACCCCACCACTCAGCGGGACGTCACCCGCCTGGCTGGCATCGGCCTGGTGTACCGCCGACTGCACCCTCATGTCAGAACCCGCACCGCAATGCGATTCGGCGCGGCAGTGGCACTGGTCGCTGCCCTGGCCGTCGCACTCAAGCTGGCCCTGACCCACTAACCAAAAAACTTGACAGGGCAGATCGCAGAAAACCAACGCCAGCTTCCCCCGATGTTAGCCCGGGACTTCGAAACGTGTCCCCAGGAACCGCGCCCGGCAGGGCAGCGTTGGGCTCCATGGAGCTGGCAGTCTCAGAGCACGACGCCAGTTAGATGTGCGACGCGATGTGCGAACCCGGGGCCCGACATGCGATCCCAGAGGTGCGTCTTGTTTCCTGCTACCGTCGCCTGAGAAACATGCGATCCCTATGGAAGGGTCCGTCCGGGGGACGGAAAGCAGTGAACAAGTACTTCCTCATCATCTGCCGCGGCCAGTGACAGCGAAGCGAGTAAGTCGCCCACTCAGGTACTGGCTGATACCTAGTCGGCATTGTTCAACGCTAAGTCGGCGCACATCAGTGGCACTGTGACAAGCAAGGGGCAGCAGCAGAAACTTGATCTGCGGCTCCATCGCCGCAGGCTTGAACTCCGGGCCGGGGGACGTCACGAAACGGCCAACTTGTCATAATGCAGATTATCGGCGAATCGTTGACGGGGCTAGGGATCCGATTCAGCTGACTGGTGCGCTGGAGAAATCGACGTCGACAGTCGGGACGACGCCCGCTGATCGGCCGGGAGCTGTCTGAAAACTCCAGTACAGATTGGTGTGGTCGATGATCTTGTCAGGTGTCGGCGCGCCCCACGGCGAGAGATCGTCGGTCGTATGTGCGTCACTCACCAGCAGTGCGTCGTAACCGCGGGTCAGGGCGCCGTGCAGGGTCGAGCGGATGCAGGCATCGGTCTGCGCCCCGGACACCAGCAGCGATCCGACTCCTCGACTGGCCAACACCTGTTCGAGATCGGTGGCTTCGAAGGCGTCACCGTATTTCTTCTGTACCAACGGCTCGCCCTCCAGGCGCTGCAGCTGCGGCACGTACTCCCACGCCTGGCTCCCGGACGGTAGCTCGTCGCTGTTGTGCTGGATCCAGACGACGTCGACTGACGCGGCGCGGGCCTTGTCGATCAACACCGCGACATTGGCGATGACCCGCTCGCGCTCGTAGGCCTGCCCCAGCACGCCGTTCTGCATGTCGATCACCAGTAGCGCTGTCTTGTCCCGCTCTGCCAGGGTACTCATCGTGGCCTCCTACGCCTTCAGCTCGATACGCCTGACGTTATCGCCAAGCACCGACAAGACCTGCGGAACGCGCATATCCCCCAGCGACGGCAGTTCCCACCCAACGCAACACGTGGCTTGGGCGTCTGCAGGAATATGACCAGCATTGATCGTCGTACTGTTCTCGCCACGGTAGCTGCCGGTGCTGCCGCTGGCCTGCTCACCGCGTGCACACCCAAGGCGGCGCCAGCAACCGGGGTGACCCCACCGGAGACTGCCGCAGTGAGAACGACGGCAACGACCAACAGCACCGCTGCCTCGTCCTCGGTTGCCGCTACCCCGAGCAGCAGCGCGTCGGATGCACCCGATCTTGCCGCCTGGAAGAAGTTCGCCGGGACGGTCAAAGGGAGTGTCGAGCTGCCGGGAAGTGGGCCGTACGCACGCGACAAGTTGTTGTTCGATCCGGAGTTCGATCATTCCAAACCTGCCGCTGTTCTGCGAGCGACCTCCGTCAGCGACATCTCCCGCACGATGGCTTTTGCCGCCGACCACGGCCTGCAGGTTGCGGCGCGCAGCGGTGGGCACTCCTACGTCGGTGGATCAGCCGCGAACGGCACGATCGTGATTGATATGCGACAACTCGCACGGGTCACCTCAACGCGCTCGACGGCAACCGTCGAAGCCGGTGCCGGTCTGTACGCGGTGCATGCCGCACTCAGTCCGAAGGGGCTGACCGTGCCCACCGGCACCTGCCCCACTGTGGGCAGCTCTGGTTACACACTGGGTGGCGGGATCGGCACGGAGTCTCGCTCCTTCGGCCTGACCTGCGACCAGTTGCAGTCCCTGCAGTTCGTCCTTCCGGACGGGTCAGCTGTAACAGCGTCTACCGGTTCCAACAGTGACCTGTTCTGGGCGGCCCGCGGTGGTAGCAGCACGGTGCCGGGGATCGTCACATCGATGAAGTTCGCGACCCACGCGGCGACCGACCGCGGCACCTTCCGGCTGACTTTCCCTGCTGCCTCCGCGAGTTCGGTGGCGGCCGGTTGGGGTCAGTGGCTGAATTCAGCAGACCGCGCCTGGTGGGCCAACGTCCATCTGGACCTGCAGGGCGGCGTGCTGAGTCCGAGTGTCGTCGGCGTCACTCCGGCAGGGCAGGAAGGCTTGGCAGCAGCGGCGCTGATCCGCGCGATCGGCGTCAGCCCGTCGACCTCCGCCTACACGTCACGCAGCTATCTGGCCACGGTCCAGTATTTAGGGGGTGGCATCACTTCAGCACGAACATCATTCGTGGGTGGCTCAGACGTCATCACAACAATGGATGCACAGAGTGTGTCGGCCATCCTGCAGGGTGTGCACACCGCCGGTGCTCGATCGGTGACCGCGATCCTGGACCCGCTCGACGGAGCCGTCCACGATGTCACGTCCAGTGCGTCGGCATTCCCCTGGCGCGCCCAGCAGGCCTCCGTGCAGTGGTACTCCAACGTTCCCCGCGGCGACTACGCCGCCGCTCGGACCTGGATCACTGCAGCGCACCGGGAGGTCTTCAGCGTGTCGGCAGGTGCCTACGTCAACTACGTGGAGGCAGGTGTCTCCCCCGACCGCTACTTCGGGCCCAACCGCGGCAAACTCGCGTCCATCCGGCAGGCCCACGATCCGGGCCACCGGGTTCACTCCCCCATCACTCCGTGAGTCGGTGAGCTGTCCCGCCCGACGCCGTTGCGCCGTCATCGCGTCGGCCCCACCGGGGCGATAGGTTCCTGGCCATGCGAGATCTTGCGGCCGGCCCGTCGTGACGCTTGCCCCGCCCCGAGGCTCATCGCTGCAACAGCGCAGGATGCAGGCTCGCTGGTACTGGTACGACTGGGCCAGCACGGGATACCTGACGGTCACCGTGACGGTGCTGCTCGCGCCGTATCTCACGGCAGTCGCCAACACCGCTGCCTGCCCCGGACAGGCCGGCGATGCCACCTGCAACAACGACCTGCACGTCCTCGGCGTCGGTATCGCGCCCGGTTCTCTGGTGCCGTACACGATCACCGCGGCTACGATCTTCTCGGCGTTCGTGCTCATCGTCGTCGGCTCGATGGCCGATCGTTCGCGCAGCCCGTTGCGGTTTCTGACCACGTTCGCGCTGATAGGAGCAACCGCCGGCGGTGCACTCTGTCTTGTCAGCGGCACCCGCTGGGCACTCGGCGTGGTGTTGGCGATCATTGCGAACGTCTGCCTGGCCGGTTCGCTGATCGTCTACTCGGCGGTGATGTGTCGCATCACTCCCCCGGACGACCGGGACCGCGTCTCCACCCGCGGCTGGTCCTACGGCTACCTCGGCGGCGGCCTCCTGCTCGCGGTGAATCTTGCGTTCCTCGGTGCCCATTCCGCCCTCGGAGTGGGCACCGAGACCGTTGTCCGGGTCAGCTTCTTCGTATCGGGCCTGTGGTGGGCCGTGTTCGCGATCTACTCGATCCGCGGTCTACGCGACGTACCCCACGAACCTGCGACGGCATTGGTTGGCAGCAATCCGGTGGTGTCCGGGCTGCGGCAGCTGCGGCAGACGTTCGCCGAGTTGCGTGACTACCCCCAGACGCTGCGCTTTCTGCTGGCCTACCTCTTCTACAACGACGGCGTGCAGACCGTGATCAGTTCGGCCAGTCTCTATGGCGGTCAGCAACTGAAATTCTCCACAACACAGTTGATCGTGACGATCCTGCTGGTGCAGATCGTCGCATTCGGAGGCGCACTGACCTATGGCCGGCTGGCGCGGCGGGTTCCGGGGCGCACCCTGGTGTACGTCAGCCTGTATCTGTGGATCGTGATCGCAGTCGCTGCGTTCTTCCTCCCGGAGCGCGCGTTTGCCCTCTGGCTGCTGCTCGCCGTCGGTATCGGACTCGTGCTGGGCGGCACCCAGGCCCTGTCGCGCTCGCTGTACTCCCACCTGATCCCACAAGGTCGCGAGGCGCAGTTCTTCAGTCTCTATCAGGCCATGGACCGCGGAACCAGTTGGATGGGCACGCTCACTTTCGGACTGGTGTACCAGGTCTTCCGCGACTATCGGCTCTCGATCATCGCCCTGGTAATTTTTTTCGTGGTCGGAGCGGCGCTGTTACGCAGCGTCGACGTGCGGGCCGGCATCAGCAGAGCCGGTAACGACCTCCCCGCCGTCGTCTAATGCAGGTGGTTTCAGTGCAGGTGGTTTCAGTGCAGGTGGTTTCAGTGCAGGTGGCGAACGCCGTCCTTCTGGCACACTGCCCTGATCTGGGATTTGCCCTGCACCGGCGACCTGAGTAACGTCGTTTGTCGCGTAGACGGGCACTCGATCACATCCGTGGCAACCAATCCGGACCCTACGACGTCTACGAATACAACTCATCAGTCCAGTACGTGATGACGGAACACGATCATCCATCGTTTCGTTATACGTGAGAGAACGCCGCAAATCCGCCGACCGCCGCGGCCGTCCAGCAGGGAGAAGAACATGGCAGACCGATCATTGAGAGGTACCAACCTCTCAACCTTGTCGTTGGAAACCGACGAGAACATCGCCTACAGCGAACGCCAGACCGTACGGTACGAGTGCCAATGCGGCAGAATCACCGAGTTGCCATTCTCAGTCGAGGCTGACATTCCGGGAATCTGGGAATGCCGGTGCGGCAAAGAGGCCACCCTCGTGGACGGCCCCGAACCCACTCGCAAGCCTGTCAAACCTGTCCGCACCCACTGGGACATGTTGCTCGAGCGTCGTTCGGTACCAGAGTTGGAAGAACTGCTCGAAGAGCGGCTCGCGTGGTTGCGTGCCTCGCGTGGCGAGAAGCCTCGACGCAAGCGCACCGCCTGATCACTCGCGGGGATGTTTTTCCCTGACGATTTTTCCTTCGATGGCACCGGGCGCTCCCGGTGCCATCGGCGTCTGCGGATGGGTGTCGGTAGGGGCGGAATAGGGGTATGCCGTGTACGTCGCCGGAACTCGCTGTCCCTGCACGATGGTCACTCCCCCGACTCCTGCAGCCACCCGACGTGCCGCCCACCCCTTGATGAGTGTCCGTCCGATGGGGCGGGTGAAGGGCAAAATCAACAACAGTCCGAAAAAGTCAGTGATGAAGCCCGGTATGAGGATCAGCACCCCGCCCAGCAGGGCAAGCACCGCGTCGAGCAGGTCATCTGTCGGCATTTGTCCGTTGCGACCGGCCTCCCGCAGGTCGCGCCATGCACTACCCCAGGTGCGCTTGACCAGCCAGACGCCGATCACCGACCAGATCAGCAGTAGCCCGAAGGTCTTCCAGCCGCCGATGGCCTGACCGATCGCGACGACCAGGGCGATCTCGCAGACCGGGAGCACGAGAAACAACAAGAGGACCACCCAGCGCACCCAGTGGCGGCGTCTGCCGACAGGGGTGCCGGCAGGGATCGGTCCGCTGGTCATCGCAACCCGTTGGTCATCGCGACGAACCGGTCAGCTGGTGTCGTAGCTGCTCGGCGCGGTGGTGCAGGCCCCACGAAGTGATGTTGATGAGCGATTCGCGCATGATGTCCTTGCTCATCTTGGACACTCCCACTTCGCGCTCGACAAAGGTGATCGGAACCTCCACGATACGCATGCCGGCGTTGGCGGCGCGCCAGGTCAGGTCGATCTGGAAGCAGTAGCCCGCCGAACTGACATCCTCCAGCGAGAGTGCGCGCAGAGCGTCCGCGCGATAGACCCGGTAACCCGCCGTAGCGTCCCGCACCGACATTCCTAGGAGCAGCCGCGTGTACAGGTTGGCGCCACGGCTCAGCAGTTCACGTTGCTTGGGCCAGTTCTGCACCCGACCGCCGCGCACCCATCGCGACCCGATCACCAGGTCTGCGGTGGCAGAGGCCTGAATCATTAGAGGTAGAACGCTGGGCGGATGGGAACCATCGGCGTCTATCTCGACCAGGACGTCGTAACCGCGCTCCAGACCCCAGGCAAAACCTGCGATATACGCGGCGCCGAGTCCTTCCTTGGACACGCGGTGCAGTACCTGGATGTGCGGCTCCCGGCTGGCCCATTCGTCGGCCAGCGCCCCCGTTCCGTCCGGTGAGGAATCATCCAGGATGAGAATGTCGGCGTCCGGTACGGCATCACGCAGACGCCGCAGAATCGCCGGCAGGCTCTCCAGTTCGTTGTACGTCGGCACGAGCACCAGGACACGTCGTGCGGGCAGGTCAGACAAGCTGAGAGCCTCTCGAAGATCGCTTGTTGTGATGGGACGTCTCACGCCCGCGCCGCGAACCGACGGCAGACAGGAAGAACAGTGCCACAGCGATCGCATAGGCAAGATTTTCGGGCAGCGCACCCAACCGGTCGGAGATCGTCAGCGTGCTTCGCAGCGGCAATGCGCCGGACAGCACTTTGCTGGTGAAAAGGCTGGACCTGTCGTGTACCACGCCGTCGGGGGTAATCAGGCCGCTTACTCCTACCGTCGATATGTGCACCACCGAGCGCCCATGCTCGATGGCTCGGATTCGGGAGATCGCGAGCTGCTGCTCGGACTCGGCCGTCCGCCCGAAGGTGGCGTTGTTCGTCTGGACAATGATCATCTGCGCACCGTCCTCGACGGGCGCGCGCACCAGGTTGTCGTAAGCAACCTCGAAGCAGATGACCGGTCCCACCTTGACCGCACCATGGGTTTTGGTGGGGATAGTGAAAAGTCCGGTTTTTTTGCCCTTGGCGAAGTCCACCTTGACCAGGTTCACCTTGTCGCTGAAGTGGGCGAAGAAGGACCGGTCGGGAATGTACTCGGCAAACGGCACCGGGTGCTGCTTGATGTACTGCGCCACCAGGCCCTGCCCCGGCAGGAACAGCAGGGACGCATTCGAGACGTCGGGAGCGGGTTGGTTCAGCACCGCGCCCAGGATCAGGGGCGCTTTCACCACCGCTACCGAACGCAGAATTTTCGTCATTGCGTCCGCGTTGCGGGTCGGATCGATATCAGAGGCATTCTCGGGCCATACGACAAGATCCGGCTGGGGGATCGTGCCGCTACGGACCATCGCAGCAGCACGCGCGGTGGTCTCGGCGTGGTAGTTGAGGACTCCCTCTCTCTGTGCGTTGAAATCCAGGCCCATTGTCGGCACATTGCCTTGGATCCCCACAACCTGCAGCTTCGAACCCGATGTCGGCGTCGGATACCAGATCGACCCAGCCACGACGGCAACGACGGCGACTGCGGGCCAGCCACGGCCCCAGACGGACCCAGCGGGCACAGCGGGCAGAAAGGAAGCGGCACTGCCGGCCGTCGAAGTGCGCACCACTTCATCGTCGACAGTTGAGCCGCCGAGCAGACGTGGGAATGTTCGGTGGACGACCGCTGCCAGGACGGCGCCGAGGAAGGCGACCGCGAAGCTGAGGCCGGGGCCGCCGGCGATCGATGCCAGGTGAGCCAGCGGCGACCCGGACTGGGACCAGGCCAGCCGCGCCCAGGGGAAGCCGCCAAAAGGCCAGGAGGAACGCACGCCTTCCTGCACGACCCACAGGATCGCGACGCAGAACGGCCGCACGTGCGGGGAGTTTCTTGGCCACAGCCAGTTCGGCAGCCAACGTATCGGCCGCGCCGATTGCAGAATGGCGATCCCGAGGCCGAGGAAACCCAGATAGATGGATTCGGTGACGCCCAGTGCCAACCACGGGACCGCACCGACATAGATACCGGTCCAGTGCAGTACCGGCAGCATGCAGGCGGCTCCGCCGACGAGCCCGTAGAGAAAGCCGGCGCGCGCACGCACACCGCAGGTTGCCAGCGACAAAAGTGCGACCCCGAGGATTGCGAGCGGCCAGATGCCGAGTGTCGGAAACGAAAGCCACAGGCAGAGTCCACCCGCAGCGCTGAGCCCCAGGCGACGCCACATTTGCGCAAGGGTATGCGAGCAGTCTGTCGACTTTTTGGGCGGCGCTCGATTGCTGCGGCCGGTGGGTATCTCAGCGTGACGTAAAGATGGACGGGCCAACGCTCCGTTGGGACCAATACGCGCATCAGCGCATGTTTTCTACTGAGAGCGTGGGCCCGTCCATCACCATGGGCCGGGTGAACGGCCGGTGGCGCGTGCGCTAACTTACCTTCTGGCAGTTTCCTGTCAACACGCTCCTGACCTGCAGAAATAGATGTCCATGCAGGTCAGGACGGTGGAGACCGGGTGACATTTCGGGCACTGTTTCAACGGGCGACGGC
>JALYUK010000419.1 GCA_030853805.1 Actinomycetota bacterium
GCTCGGTGACAGTGGCCTGATCACCCTTGATGGAGATCATCACCTTCCCAGAAACCGCACCCGCCGGAGCGTTCGGCGTCACCGCGGCCAGCGTCGCCTGGTAACTGGTCGTGCCCGAGGTTCCCGCGGCATGAGCGGCAGGAGCACTGATTCCCAGCGCAGCAACACACGCTGCGATCGGCACAGCAGACAGCAAGACCTTGTTCTTCTTTTGCATGACGAACTTCTTTCTTCCACACGTGACGACAAGGCAAACGCCCCACCGACTGTTGCGCACGTTACGACGCGGCCAGCAACCAAGATCGTGCATGGTGGTCTTTCCCCGACCTACCAGACACCATCAGCTGCGCTACCGGCGTTTTGGTCACACCGGTCCTGGCCACGTTTGAGACGGGGGTCCGTGGCGTTACCGCCATGGATCACCCCAAGGGTGTCCATCATGTCGAATGAACATCGGTGATTCGGCACCAGGCGGGTTGTGGATTGGATCACTATGAAGAAAATTTTCTGGGCCAACGGAGCGGACCACCGGTGACCCAGGTGAACCCACTGACACCCGCGCCTCACGGCACGAGGGCCGGTCCGAGAGTCAGGCAAGGCCCCCATCTGTGCGCCCGAGGGTGACGAACTCCTGTGGACAGAATTCTCCGCCCGCTGACAGGACGTACTCAGATGACCCCTTCACGAACAGCAGGTGCGATCGCCGCGACCTGCGGTGTCTTCCTGCTCGGCGCCTGTGGCAGCGGCACCACAGCAGCTCCCGGCACCTCAACGTCGTCAGTGAGTGCCTCCCCCGCTGCGCCCGCGACCAGCACGGGCAGCAGTGGCGCGTCGACGCCCTCGGGTACGTCGACGCCCTCGGCGGGTAGCTCCACGGCGGCGGCCGCGCCGACTGCGGCGGCGAAGATCACCATCAAGAACTTCAAGTATCAGGTGCCGACCAGTGTCAAACCTGGCGCGACGATCACCGTGACCAACTCCGACGCCGTGGACCACACCGTCACCTCCGACACGAAGGGACTGTTCGACGCGGTCATCCCCGGTAGTGGGGGCACCCACACCATCACCGCACCCACCAAGCCGGGCAGATACCCCTTCCACTGCACCTACCACTCCAACATGCATGGCGTGCTGGTCGTGTCATGAGCAGGTTCATGTGGAAACAATCACCGCGTTGGCCCTAGCTCTACTGGAGCAGGAGACCCGGTCCGGTGGCGCCGCACATCGGTAGCGATGTGCGGTGTCGGCGGGTGAATCCACCCCAGTCAGGATCCGCGGGAAATCGAAAGGCGCCAGCGAATCGAGAATCGAACGCGCCCTCGCGAACCGGACTGATTCGACCGCAGCAGGTCGAGTATCCAAACCGCTGGGCTGCATACCTGAAGGTTGAGAGAGCCGCTTATCGGAGTCGAACCGATGACCTATTCATCACGATGTCTCATTCCGGAGAGGGCACGACGTGGTGCATTTAAGCGCATCCTCGCTGGTCAGAGCCGTGGACTAGGAGCAGCGGGGCCAAGGCAGGCATGGTGTGAACCGGCCAAACGTGTCACAAACGTGTCATGGGAAGGATCTGTCCGCACCGTCACCGAGTCCCTGAACACCAAATCCGGATTGGGCTCTACGGACGACCGTCGACATCGTTGCCAAGCGAATCTACTGGCCGACGTTGGATCAGACGTCGGCACCATCGCTGCGACGGCACCGTCGTGTACGTGACATGGGCGGGAACTGCTTTGCGGAGAGAGCGACGTGCATTGCACGGGCCAATGAGCGGAATCCCGTGTAACAGGCCCCGCGCAGATCAGCTGACGAGTTTGTGCTCGGTCAACAGGTTGTGCACGGCCTCACGGACCAGTTCGCTCTGAGAGCGGCCGGTGGCGTCCTCGAGCTGCTTAAACGCGGCGTAGTCCGCATCAGAAATACGCCCACGAACGGTGGGGGAAGCACCCCTGGGAGCCTGCCCAACCCGGGGCCGGCCCGCCTGACGCAGCACCGTGTCCAACTCCTGCTCAGAGCCGTACTCCTGAACCAGTAATGCGCGACCCTGCGCTGCTGCTGCAGCACCAGAAGCGCCCTGCGTCGACGCCGGCAGGGCGTAGTTGGGATCAGTCAACTGGTCCGCCAGCGCGCCCAGCTGCTCATCGGTGACTTCACTCATCACGGGTTCTCCTGTCGGTATGCCCGAAACTTCGGGCCCAGCTCCATCGCGTGGAAGATCCGCGCTTCACGACCATCGCCGTACATAGTGACCAGCACCTCGACCTCACGATCAGTCTGGGCATGAGGATGACCGACATACAGCCACACCTGCCCATCATCAATGCTCTGACCAGCCAACAACCGGGCATACCCCGCATCCGCGATCGCGTACGCAACATCAGAACGTGGCACACCGTGGCTGGCACTCGACTCAGTCCACCGCGGCGCCACAGTTCCACAATACCAGCGAGCACCCGTTACGTGCTGCGTAATTTGTAGCCGACAACGAGTCCTTATGACAAGTCAACCAGTCATTATTGCAACAGATGCATCATCGGCGCCCTTCGTCCGAGCCATCGGCCGTACCGCACTGGCACGCTGCTAACCAGCCGAAACAATGCTTCGAGATCGAGCGGCGGTGAGAAATGTCCCGATTCTTCTGGTGCGAACCGGTGCGCTCCGAGATGTCCACGAAAGCCGCTGACCAGCAGGTTCATGGTCGATGATGCATCAGATGAACGATGCGCTCACCAGAAGGGCTCGAATCGGACCGAGCCGGGCGCTCAGACTGGCCGACCGATCTCTCAGCGAGTTGACTCCATGACCCTGCGGTGCCGTTGCCAGCATGGTCGTCAACGCCACGACATCCGTCGACAGAACGGGCCGCTCGAGCACTGAATACAGCAGCTTCGAATATCGACGATCTCCAGTCGTTTGGTAGGGAGTCTGGCCCATAGGTCTCAGGCGGGGATTTGCAGGTTGGCAGCAGCAGTACTTATGTTCTGGACCACCTCGACCGGCGCGAGCGGCGACCAGACCGCTCCTGAACCCGGTCAGGTACCAGCACTAACCCGAACTTGCCCACGCCGCCTTTGCCGTTGCTTGAAATAGCTATGACCAACGTGCGCTGCCCGTGCTGATCGCCGCTAACTAGCCGTTGAAGTGCTTGCGCACAGACGCCC
>JALYUK010000443.1 GCA_030853805.1 Actinomycetota bacterium
GCTCATTACGGGCTCGGCACCAAGAGTGTGTTCGGAGTGGGGCTGGGGATCACCGCCTACACCCTCGGTATGCGGCACGCGTTCGACGCCGACCATATCGCGGCGATCGACAACACCACCCGCAAGCTGCTGACCGACGGTAAGCGACCGCTGAGCGTCGGCTTCTGGTTCTCCCTGGGTCACTCATCGGTCGTCTTCGGGCTCTGCCTGCTGCTGACGCTCGGTATCAGGGCGCTGGGGCGCGGGGTGACGGACAGTAACTCGACCCTGCACACCGTCACGGGTCTCATCGGTACGTCGGTGTCGGGGATATTCCTGTGGATCATCGCGTTGCTCAATTTTGCAGCCCTGATGGGCATCATTCGGGTCTGGCGCAGCGCCCGTGGCGGCGAGTTGGACGAAGCTGCGCTGGAGGATCACCTGCAGAACCGTGGCTTGTTCAACCGGTTCCTGGGGCGCATGACGCGAGCGGTGACGAAACCGGCCCAGATGTACCCGATCGGTTTTGTGTTCGGCCTCGGTTTCGACACTGCGACCGAGATCAGCCTGCTGGTGCTCGCAGGTGGGGCGGCGGCCTACGCGCTGCCCTGGTACGCCATTCTGACCCTGCCGATACTCTTCACCGCCGGGATGAGTCTGCTGGATGCTGCAGATGGGGTCTTCATGGGTAAGGCCTACAAGTGGGCCTTCGCGCAACCGCTGCGACGGTTGTACTACAACGCGACAGTGACTGGACTGTCGATTTTCGTCGCGGTCGTCATCGGCACCATCGAGCTGTGCTCGATCTTCGCCGACCGCCTGGACCTCACCAGCGGGCCGGTGGCCGCTATCGGATCAGTCAACCTCGACGGCGTCGGGTTCATCATCGTCGGCGTGTTCGTCGGGACCTGGGTCCTGGCTGTCGGCGCCTGGTACGCCCTTGGCCTGAACAAGAAGGAACTCTTCGCGAGCTAGAGTGACGCCGTGCTGCGTCTGAACGACATCCGCGACGTTCCGTCCGGGTTCGGGCCCTCTGTGGTGACGATCGGCAACTTCGACGGGGTGCATCGTGGGCACCAAGCCCTGCTGTTGTCCGTCGTGCAGTTGGCGCGCGATACCGGCCGAACCTCGGTGGCGGTGACCTTCGACCCCCACCCGCTGGCCGTCCTGTACCCCGATCGGGCGCCTGTTGCCATCGGCTCGCTACAGGATCGGCTGAGCGAGTTGGAGGCCAGCGGTCTGGACGCAGTGCTCGTCATGCCGTTCACGCTGCAACTCGCCGCAATGTCCCCTCGTGACTTCGTGCACGAGGTGTTCGTGCAGGCCCTTGGCGCCACCGCTGCCGTGGTCGGGCGGGACACCCGATTCGGGGCACGTAACGTCGGAGACGTGCAGACATTGCGCGAGCTCGGAGCTGAGTTCGGCTTCGAGGTCCGGGTGCTGCAGGACGTCGGGGAGGACGGCCGTTACTCCTCCAGCCAGGTCAGGTCCGATCTGCAGGCCGGCGACGTGGCTTCAGCCGCGCGGGTGCTGGGTCGTCAGCACGCGGTAACGGGCATGGTGGTCCACGGGGCTCAACGAGGGCGCGAGCTCGGTTATCCCACCGCCAATCTGGCCCAGGACGCGACGGGTTTCGTGCCGGCCGACGGGGTATACGCGGGATGGCTGGTCCGCGCTGACGCTACGGCTGAGACGCTGCCCGCTGCGATCTCGGTGGGGACCAACCCGACCTTCGACGGAGTGCACCGCACGGTCGAGGCGTATGTGCTGGACCGCACCGATCTGGACCTGTACGACGAGGTCGTCACGATCCGGTTCCAGGAGCGGCTGCGCAGCAACGTCCGGTTCGAATCTGTGAAAGAGCTGATAGATCAGATGGGTCGCGACGTCGCGCGGGCGCGGAAGTTGACTGGGCAGTAGGGTGGCGCAGGCCACACCGGCCACGTCCCATCCATCCTGGAGCAGTCAGCAATGATCACTATGCAGGACGAGAAGTTCGACCAGTCCGTCATCGACGACCGGGCGCCCTCGGTTGCCCATCTCTTCATCGATCGGGTGCAGAAAACCCCCTCCGCGCATGCGTACAGCTATCCCGCCGGTGACGGCTGGGCACGGTTGACGTGGTCCCAGGCCGACGCGCGGGTGCGCGCCATCGGCGGGGGACTGTTGGCGCTCGGTGTGAAAGCGGGGGACCGCATCGGAATCGCCGCGTCGACGCGGGTGGAGTGGGCGCTCGCCGACCTGGGGGTGATGCTCGCGGGTGCTGCAACGACAACGATCTATCCGACGTCCACCGCGGACGACATGCTCTACATCGTCTCTGACTCCGGCAGCACGGTGGTGATCGCCGAGGACGATGCAAAGGTAGCTACGCTCAGAGGTGGGCGCGATGCGATCCCGGAGGTCGTCAAAGTCGTCGTGATCGACGGGGCGGGCGATGGCGACTGGGTGATCTCCCTCGCTGACCTGGAATCACTGGGCACCGACTACCTACGCGAGCACGAAGGCGCTCTCGAGGAGCGGGTCGAGGCGCTGGGCCCCGACGATCTCGCGACCTTGATCTACACATCAGGCACGACGGGCCGCCCCAAGGGCGTGCGACTCGCGCATGGTTCCTGGATGTACGAGGTCGCTGCGACCGACTCAACGGGTCTGCTCACGCCGCAGGATCTGCAGTACCTGTGGTTGCCACTCTCGCATGTTTTCGGCAAGTTGCTGCTGACCCTGCCGATCCAGATCGGTTTCCCGACCGCCATCGACGGACGCGTGGACAAAATCACCGAGAACCTCGCGGTGGTTCGCCCGACCTGGATGGGCGCGGCGCCGCGCATCTTCGAGAAGGTGTACGGCCGCATCAACACGATGATGGACAGCGAAGGCGGTGTGAAGGCCAAGCTGTTCCACTGGGCCAGCGCCAACGGCAAACTCGTCGCGCAGCGCCGTTCGGAAGAAGAGAGCGTCGGCGGGCTGCTCGCTCTGCAGCACCGTATCGGCGACAAGATCGTGCTCAGCAAGATCCGGGAGCGCTTCGGGGGGCGCATCCGGTTCTTCATCTCCGGATCTGCAGCGCTCAATTCCGAGGTCGCCCAGTGGTTCGATTCGATGGGGATGCCGGTCCTGGAGGGCTACGGCATGACCGAGACGAGTGCGGCGACGTGTGTGAACCGGCCTGATACGAACAAGATCGGCACCGTGGGGTGGCCGCTGCCGGGCACCGAGGTCAAGATCGCCGAGGACGGCGAACTACTGGTCAAGGGTCCTGGGGTGATGCAGGGCTACCGCGGGCTGGACGAAGCAACTGCGGAGACGCTGAAGGACGGCTGGCTGCATACCGGTGACATCGCCGAGATCCTGCCCAGCGGACACGTGCGTATCACCGACCGCAAGAAGGACCTGTTCAAGACCTCCAACGGGAAATACGTCGCGCCTGGTCAGATCGAGGCGACGTTCAAGGGCCTGTGTCCCTATTCTTCGCAACTCGTTGTCGAAGGAGACGGTCGCAAGTTCGTCTCGGCGCTGATCACCCTCGATGAGGAAGCCATGACGGACTGGGGCAAGCAGAACGGGATGGCGGGCGCGGACTACCGCACCATCGTGACGTCGGACCGGGCCCGGGACATGGTGCAGGGCTACGTGGACCAGCTGAACGCCGGATTGAACCGGTGGGAGCAGATCAAACGCTTCCTGATCCTGGACCATGACCTGAGCATCGAAGACGGTGAGATCACGCCGAGCCTGAAACTCAAGCGCAAGGTCGTCACCAGGAAATACGGCGAGCACCTGGATGCGCTCTATACCGACTGACCCGGCCTAGGCTGACGGGTATGCAGGGTGAGTCCATCTACTACGACCTCGAACCGCTCCTGGAGCAGGTGAGCAAGCCGATCCAGTATGTCGGCGGCGAGCTCAACTCCACGTGCAAGGAGTGGAACTGCGGGGGATTCGATGATCAGGGCCGTGAGCGGACGGTTCGGTGGTCGTTGATGTACCCCGATGCCTACGAGATCGGCGTGCCGAACCAAGGCGTCATGATCTTGTACGAGGTGCTGAACGAGCGCTCGGACACCCTGGCCGAGCGCACGTATTCGGTGTGGCCCGACATGGAGGCAGCGATGCGGGCCGCCGGCCTGCCGCAGTTCACGGTCGACGGTCACCGCCCGGTCGGGCACTTCGACGTCTTCGGGCTCTCTTTCGCCACTGAGCTGGGCTACACCAACATGCTCACCGCGCTGGATCTTGCGGGGATCCCGCTGCATGCGGCCGACCGTGGCCCCGACGATCCGATCGTGATCGCCGGGGGGCACGCGGCATTCAACCCCGAGCCGATCTCCCAGTTCATCGATGCCGCGGTCGTCGGCGACGGTGAAGAGGCGGTCCTGGCGATCACCGACCACATCGCGGCCTGGAAGGGTGCGGGGCGCCCCGGTGGGCGCAGCGAGTTGCTCCTGCGGTTGGCGCGTACCGGTGGTGTCTACGTACCGGCCTTCTATGACGTCGACTACCTGCCCGACGGCCGAATTCAGCGGGTGGCACCGGCCGCCGACAAAACCGGTGTCCCATGGCGCGTCTCCAAGCACACCGTGATGGACCTGGACGCCTGGCCGTACCCCAAGCAGCCGCTGGTTCCGTTGGCCGAATCCGTGCACGAGCGGATGTCGGTCGAGATCTTCCGCGGCTGCACCCGAGGGTGCAGGTTCTGCCAGGCCGGCATGATCACCCGCCCCGTCCGGGAGCGCTCCATCACCGGTATCGGCGACATGGTCAAGAAGGGTCTCGACGCGACCGGTTTCGAAGAAGTGGGCCTGTTGTCGCTGTCCTCGGCGGATCATTCCGAGATCGCCGACATCGCCAAGGGTCTGGCGGACAGGTACGAAGGCACCCAGACGGGGCTGTCGTTGCCTTCGACACGGGTCGACGCGTTCAACATCGATCTCGCCAATGAGCTGACCCGCGGTGGCCGACGCTCCGGGTTGACGTTCGCTCCGGAGGGCGGCTCGGAACGCATCCGCAAGGTCATCAACAAGATGGTCAGCGAGGACGACCTCATCAAGACCGTTGCGGCTGCCTACGGCGCTGGATGGCGGCAGGTCAAGCTCTACTTCATGTGCGGCCTTCCGACGGAGACCGACGAGGACGTCCTGCAGATTGCAGACCTTGCCAAACGGGTGATCGAAACCGGCCGCGCGGTCAGCGGGCGGCGGGACATCCGGTGCACGGTCTCCATCGGCGGATTCGTTCCGAAACCGCACACTCCGTTCCAGTGGTGCGCGCAGCTGGGCCCTGAGGAGACCGACGCCCGCCTGGCCAAACTGCGGGTGGCCATCCGGGCCGACAAGAAATATGCGTCCGCGATCGGCATCCGTTATCACGATGGCCAACCCGGTCTGATCGAAGGACTTCTCTCGCGTGGTGATCGTCGGGTCGGTCCCGTGATCGAGGCGGTATGGCGGGCCGGCGGCCGGTTCGACGGGTGGAGTGAGCACTTCTCCTTCGAGCGTTGGATGAGCTGTGCCAGTGAGGTATTCGCAGATTCTGCGGTCGACATCTATTGGTACACCGTCCGGGAGCGCACCGAACACGAAGTGTTGCCGTGGGACCACCTGGACTCCGGCCTGGACAAGGACTGGCTGTGGCAGGACTGGCAGGACGCGCTGGACGAGACCGAGGTCGAGGACTGTCGGTGGACCCCGTGCTTCGACTGCGGCGTGTGTCCTCAGATGAACACCGAGATCCAGGTCGGCCCGACCGGCAAGAGGTTGTTGCCGCTGACGGTCGTCTGAGTCCCCGTGCCAATCCGTCAACGGGTCCCGGAGGGGCCTGCACCGGACCCGGCGGTGCAGAAGCTGCGCATTCAGTACGCCAAACGCGGGCGAATGCGTTTCTCCTCTACCCGGGACTTTCAGCGTGCGTTGGAACGCGCCATCCGTCGGGCGGGCATCCCGATGGCATTCTCGGCCGGGTTCCATCCGCACCCGCGGATCAGTTACGCCAATGCCGCCGCGACCGGAACTGCCAGTGAGGCGGAGTACTTCGAGCTGCAACTACGTGAGCGACGAGACCCTGAGGCGGTGCATCACGAGCTGGATGACGCCCTGCCCGGTGATCTGGCAATCGTCGCGGTGTGCGAGGCGCAGAGTGGCGCGTTGGCAGATCTGCTCGAGGCGAGCGACTGGATGCTGCAGTTCGCTGATGTCGAATGCGACACCCTGTCCGGTGCGCTGGCGAAACTGCTGGACAGCGGGCAGGTGGAGGTCACCCGGATGATGAAGAGCGGCCCGCGCACCTTCGATGTGCGTGCGGCCATCCTGAGCGCCGACACCACTCGTTCCGCACCGCCGTACCTCTCGGTGTTGACGGTGCAGCTGCGACATCTCACCCCATCGGTACGCCCTGACGACGTGCTGGCCGCTCTGGCACAGATCGCGGACCTGCACCCGGTGCGCTCGCCGCTGGTTACCCGGCTACGACAGGGTCCGCTGCAGGTGGATGGGAGCATCGCAGACCCCCTGACCGCGCAGCGCGCCGATTGACCGGGCCACCCTGCTGAGCGCAAACGTCCCGAGTGGGCGGCTGGTGTGTGAGATGATCATCGAGGTCACCAGGTGTCGCACAACGCGCAGGGTGCCCCGTCCCGACGGACGTCTCGCCCGGCTCCGAACCGCCGGATGCGCGTCACGTTGAGGGACGACGGCCAACCGGTGCCGCGCTTTGCGCGAGCCGATCGTGCCGCAACAGCCGACTTTCTCGGTCGCGCACGACGCGACCGGCCTGTACCCGCTTCACGCGGGCGTGCGGACCCCCCGGTCCCCGTGTTGTGGACGCACCGTGTGCTGACCAGAAGGAGGCGCGATGGCGCCCCACGATGACAACGATCCATTCGCAGACTCGACGGATTCCGGAAACTCCACGGACTCCGGTTCGCAGCCGACTGCAGCTGCCCCCACTACGTCCGCCATCCCATCATTCGGGTTGTTGTTCCAGGCGCCCGACACCACCCGGCGGGCACCGCGTCTAGCGCCGCAGCGACCGGCATCCCCAGACAGCGATGCCGGCGATGCCAGCGAGGCCAGGGACAGCAGGGAATCCAGGGATAGCAGGGACTTCGCCGACAACGGCGATTCCTCGAGCACTGAGACTGATCGTTCCCCGTCGGGTGCCGATGGCGACGGTGACGATGAACCGCGGGCCCGCCGTCGAGGCGGCCGCGGGCGCAAACCCAAGGCAGACGGCGGTCCTCCCGACGCCGATCAGGGCGCTCCGAAGCAGACGAAACAGGATGGTCCGAAGCGCAGCGGTGTATCGCGCGGCGTCAAGGCTGCGGATTCGACGTCGACCGATGAGGGCGACGAGGTCGAGGATCAGGACGCCGGTAGCGAATCAGCCGTATCCGAGGATGCGAACGGCCCCGAGGATCCCGACGGCGCGGCGGAGGGCGATGGTCGCAAGCGCACCCGTCGTCGCCGTCGCAGCGGAGCCGGATCCGACAGTGAGGATCCTCCCGGCACCGTGACCAGGGTCCGTGAGCCGCGCACGAGTCGCGACGAGGTCACTTCCATCAAGGGATCCACTCGGCTGGAGGCCAAGAAGCAGCGCCGTCGCGAAGGCCGGGAGGCCGGACGGCGCCGGACGGTCATTACTGAGGCGGAGTTCCTGGCCCGCCGCGAAAGCGTCGAGCGCATCATGGTGGTTCGTGAACGTGAGGGTCGCACGCAGATCGGTGTGCTCGAGGACGGTGTGCTCGTCGAGCACTACGTGTCACGCAACTCCGCGCAGTCCTCGATGGCCGGCAATGTGTACCTGGGCCGCGTGCAGAACGTGCTGCCCAGCATGGAAGCCGCCTTCGTCGACGTCGGTCGTGGCCGCAACGCCGTGTTGTACGCCGGTGAGGTCAACTGGGACGCCGCCGGCCTGGAGAACGGCCAGGCCCGGCGGATCGAGCATGCGCTCAAGTCCGGCGAATCGGTGCTCGCCCAGGTCACCAAGGACCCGATCGGGCACAAGGGGGCGCGGCTGACCTCTCAGGTTTCGCTGCCCGGGCGGTTCCTGGTCTACGTGCCGGGCCACGCGATGACGGGGATCTCCCGCAAGTTGCCCGACGTCGAGCGCAACAGACTGAAGAAGATCCTGAAGGAGGTCGTGCCGTCCGATGCTGGGGTGATCGTCCGTACCGCGGCCGAAGGCGCCAGCGAGGTTGACCTCAAAGCCGACGTCGAGCGGTTGCAGGCGACCTGGGAAAAGATCCAGAAGGACGCCAAATCCGGCCACGCACCCGCGTTGCTGCATGGCGAGCCAGATCTTGCACTGCGGGTCATCCGCGACGTGTTCAACGAAGATTTCGTGAAGTTGGTCATCTCCGGTGACACTGCCTTCGATCAGGTGCACCACTACCTGCAGGCGATCGCCCCGGATCTGGCCGGACGGCTGGAGAAGTGGACCGGTCAGCAGGACCTGTTCACCGTGCACCGCGTTGATGAGCAGCTGTCCAAGGCTATGGACCGCAAGGTGTGGCTGCCCTCGGGTGGTTCCCTGGTCATCGACCGCACCGAAGCGATGACGGTGATCGACGTGAACACCGGCAAGTTCGTCGGCTCCGGCGGCA
The DNA here is from genome assembly GCA_030853805.1 of Actinomycetota bacterium. Lineage (GTDB taxonomy): Bacteria > Actinomycetota > Actinomycetes > Actinomycetales > Dermatophilaceae > Allobranchiibius. The sequence goes on from JALYUK010000443.1 coordinate 8,579, forward strand.
ACCTGGAGGAGACGGTCACCAAGAACAACATCGAGGCTGCCGAGGAGATCGTGCGGCAGCTGAGATTGCGCGATATCGGTGGCATTATCGTCGTCGACTTCATCGACATGGTCCTGGAGGCCAACCGCGATCTGGTGGTTCGCCGACTGCTGGAATGTCTGGGTCGCGACCGGACCAAGCACCAGGTTGCCGAAGTGACGTCGCTCGGGCTGGTGCAGATGACCCGTAAGCGGGTCGGGTCGGGGCTGATCGAGGTGTTCTCCGAGGAATGCACGGCATGCGGGGGGCGCGGGTTGATCGTGCACGACACTCCCGTCGACAAATCCGGCGGCAGCGACGGAGGTTCGGGCCAGCGCGGCGACCAGTCCGGCACCAACAACTCTGCAGGCAATGGCGGCGGCAGCAACAACGGCAGCAACGGTGGCCGCGGCCGGCGGTCCAAGGCACGACCGGAGCCGGTCGTCGAGGCTGCGCCGCCATCCTCGGGTCCGTCAGCCGCTCAGATCGCAGCAGCTGCTCACGCGGCGGCCGTCACTGCTGGCGAGAAGGCCGACGACGTCGCCAAGGAGTCGATCGAAGCAGTCCATGCAGAGGTGCGTCGCGTTGAGGCCTCGGCCGGTCCGGCGCCCCGGGCAGAGCCTGCTGTGCAGCAACAGACGACCCGGGTAGCGGCTGACGCAGCGCCGGAGGTCGGCTCGGCGCCGGCTGTTGAGCCGGTCGCGCAGACAGTTGCTGCTGGTCCGCCCGCACGGCGCAAACGCAAGCGCGCCGTAGCCCCTGCCGGTCGGCCGGTCATCGCAGACTCGCCGGTGGCTGCTGTTGACGGGCCGACCCGGGCTGCGGTGAATTTGTAAGCCCCATCATCTGACCAGTAAGATCAAAGGCTGGCGCTCCCACCGTTTCGACGTCCTGCTCCGCAGGGTTGCTGTTGGCCGGTCATACCAGAGCGAGTGCGCCATGACGAAAGGTTGAGTTCCGACGTGTACGCGATTGTTCGCGCAGGCGGCCGCCAGGAGAAAGTTTCCGTGGGCGACGTCCTCATCATTGACAAAATCACCGTGCAGGCCGGCGAGAGCTTCGAGCTCAAGCCGCTGCTGCTGGTAGACGGCGAAACCATCACCAGTGACCCCGCGAAGTTGGCGCAGGTCACCGTGAAGGCCGAGGTGATCAAGTCCGCCAAGGGCCCCAAGATCACCATCATCAAGTACAAGAACAAGACCGGTTACCGCAAGCGCCAGGGTCACCGTCAGCCCCTGACACAGGTCAAGATCACCGAGATCAATTCTTGAGTCTGGTCTGATCGACTCCTTCTCTCCTTCGCACGCAGGTTTCCTCCACACGTAAGGCTCCAGACACATGGCACACAAGAAGGGCGCATCGTCCAGCAAGAACGGGCGCGATTCCAATGCACAGCGACTCGGCGTCAAGCGGTTCGGCGGTCAGGTCGTTCGCTCCGGCGAAATCATCGTGCGTCAGCGCGGCACCCACTTCCACCCAGGTGTGAACGTCGGGCGCGGCAAGGACGACACCTTGTTCGCCTTGGTCGCCGGCGCGGTCCAGTTCGGTCAGAAGGGCGGTCGCCGCACCGTCAACATCGTCGACGCCCAGTTGCAGGACGTCTCCGCCTAAGCCGTTTCGCACCAGATGTGAGCAGGGGCGGGCCCGATGGGCCCGTCCCTTTCAACTTTTCTCCTTTAAGGATCCATCGTGGCCACCAATTTCGTTGATCGTGTACTACTGCACATGAGTGCCGGTAGCGGTGGTCACGGCGTGGCGTCGGTCAAGCGCGAGAAGTTCAAGCCCCTGGGCGGACCGGACGGCGGCAACGGCGGGCGTGGGGGAGACGTGGTCCTCGTCGTGGACCAACAGTCGACGACGTTGTTGGACTACCATCGCAGCCCACACCGTGCCGGCGGAAACGGTCGGCCCGGTGCCGGCGACGAACGCAACGGTGCCGATGGGGAAGACCTCATCCTGCCCGTCCCGGAGGGCACCGTAGTCACTGATCGCTCCGGCAACGTCCTGGCCGATCTGGTCGGGGCGGGTACCCGTTTCATCGCGGCCCGTGGTGGCCGCGGGGGCCTGGGCAACCGCGCACTGTCTTCACCGCGCCGCAAGGCTCCTGGTTTTGCGCTCCTGGGCGAACCGGGCGATGCGCTGGACGTCGTCCTGGAGCTGAAGACTCTGGCCGATGTGGCGTTGATCGGGTTCCCATCGGCCGGCAAGTCCAGTCTCGTCTCGGTGATGTCGGCGGCCAAACCCAAGATCGCGGACTACCCCTTCACGACCTTGGTGCCCAACCTCGGCGTCGTCACCGCCGGCGCGATGCGCTACACGATCGCCGATGTCCCGGGCTTGATTCCCGGCGCAAGCCAGGGCAAGGGCCTGGGTCTTGAGTTCCTGCGACATGTCGAGCGGTGCTCGGTGTTGGCGCACGTCATCGACTGTGCGACGTTGGAGTCCGACCGTGATCCGCTGTCGGATCTGGACGCCATCGAGCACGAACTCTCGGAGTACGTCGCCGACGACTCACTGGGTGGCCGCCCGTTGGCGGAGCGCACCCGCATCGTCATCCTGAACAAGGCCGACGTACCGGACGCCAGGGAGCTCGCCGAGATGGTACGCGCCGATCTGGAAGCACGCGGGCTGGAAGTGTTCGTCGTATCGGCGGTCGCGCACACGGGTCTGAAAGAGTTGAGCTTCGCGTTGGCGGCGCACGTAGTGGCTGCCCGCAAAGAGGCCGAGCAGATCGTTCCGCAGCGTATTGTGCTGCGACCCAAGGCGGTCGACGACACCGGATTCTCCGTGGTGCGCGAAGAAACACCCGACGGGGAACTGTTCCGGGTCGCCGGTGACCGACCGACCCGATGGGTGCGTCAGACCGACTTCGCCAATGACGAAGCGGTCGGCTACCTCGCCGACCGGCTCGCGCGCCTCGGCGTCGAAGAGGCCTTGTTCAAGGCCGGGGCCGTTCCCGGTTCAATGGTGCTGATCGGGCCCGCAGACAACGCCGTCGTCTTCGATTGGGAGCCGACGATGTACTCCGGGGCCGAGCTGCTCGGCGCCCGAGGCTCCGACCTTCGGCTGGACGAGCCGACCCGACCGACGCGAGCTGAGCGGCGTGATGAGTTCCACGCCCGCAAGGACGGACAGCGCGAGGCCCGCGAGGACATGGACGCCGAGCGTCGCGCCGAGATCTGGACCAACCGCGAGCCGGTGGAAGCGCCGGTACCTGCGGGCGCCGACGACGATAGTGACTGAATCCGACGGGGATATCGCCGGTCGTCTACGCGACCGGATCCACGCGGCTTCGCCCCTGGTCGTCAAGGTCGGTTCCAGTTCGCTGACCGACGCCCGCGGTCATCTCGACCCGGGGGCAGTCGCTGCGCTCGTCTCTGCGCTGGCAATGCATCGCGACCGCGGCAGGTCGGTCGTACTGGTCTCTTCGGGCGCAATTGCCGCTGGTATCGGCCCACTGGGGCTGACCGGCCGCCCGAGTGACCTGGCGACGCAGCAGGCAGCTGCCAGCGTCGGTCAGGGGATCTTGTTGGCGGCCTACACCGCGGCATTCGCTGCGCACGTCCAGCAGGTGGGTCAGGTTTTGCTGACTTCTGAAGATGTGACCCGACGAGGGCACTACCTCAATGCCCGTCGGACGCTCGAACGGTTGCTGACCATGGGTGTCGTGCCGATCATCAACGAGAACGACACTGTCGCCACCCACGAAATCCGATTCGGTGACAACGACCGGCTGGCCGCGCTGGTGGCTCAGCTGATCGACGCCCACGGGCTGTTGCTGTTGTCCGATGTGGACGCGTTGTACGACGGCCCGCCGACCGACGCAAGCAGTAACCGGGTGCCACTGATCGCCCATCCGGATGCGCTGGCTGACATTCCGATCGTCGGTCCCGGATCCAACGTAGGGACCGGCGGCATGGTGACCAAGGTCGAGGCCGCCCGGATCGCGATGTCCTCGGGGATCCCGACGCTGCTTACCGCTGCGTCCAACGTCGACGCGGCTCTGCGTGGCGGCGATGTCGGTACCGTTTTCGCGCCGACTCACCGGCGGGGTCATGCCCGACGCATCTGGTTGGAGCATGCGACGGCGCCGCAGGGTCGGGTCGTACTGGACGACGGAGCCGTCGCCGCGGTCACCCGGCGCCGCAGATCATTGCTCCCGGCCGGTATCAAGGCCGTCGAGGGAACCTTCAGCAGCGGTGACGCCGTTGACGTGGTGGACGCTGCAGGTGCGGTCGTCGCACGCGGGCTGATCAACTACGACTCGCGGGATCTGCCGGCGCTGCTTGGGCGGAGCACCAGAGAACTGGCCCGGGAACTGGGTCCGGAGTACGAGCGGGAGGTCATCCATATTGATGATCTCGTTGTGTTGAGCAGGAGGACCCCATGACCGGTACGGACCCGTGGTCGGCCAGACCCGACCTGCCGCCGGGGCAGACACCCGCGTCACCTGGACGTGCGGAGCCGGTCGCACCGGTCGAGCTGCGCAAGCCGACCGACCCCGGTGAACGCCCAGCGTCGGCTGACCAAACAGGGCCGGCAGAGCCGGCAGAGCCGACGCCGCGCGAGTGGTGGGACGACCCTCGCATGCCATGGAGCGGCAAGCCCGGCAAGAAAGATCTCTGGTGCTGGGCCTGTATCGCCCTGCTCGGCCTCTACGGTTTCGCGACCCTGCCGCTGCGCGCCTGGCTACTCGGTCTCAATACCTACGCACTCGCCGCGTTCAGCGGATCGAACATCGCCATGGTCGACATCGGCGCCCGGTTGCGGGTCGGCCACGAACCGTGGTGGTGGGCCGGCCTCCTGGTCGGCGCGTTGACATCTATCAAGTTCGACTGGATCTTCTGGTGGGCCGGGCGGTTGTGGGGTCACGGCATCATCGAGGTCGTCGCGGGGCGATCGAAATTTGCTGCTCGCACAGCTGCCGCAGCGGAGCGACTGGCCAAACGCTTCGGTGGTCCGGCCGTGTTCATCGTCTGGTTCATCCCGTTCTTCCCCAGCGCGGTCGTGAACGCCTTTGTCGGAGATGTGGGGATGCGGCTACGCCGGTTCCTGC
>JALYUK010000296.1 GCA_030853805.1 Actinomycetota bacterium
ACTAAAAGTACATCGTGTGATGATGGAATTTCCGCCTGGCCGCCTGACGATGCGTTTGCCGGCAGTCGGGATGAGCAACCGCCGGGCGCTGAACCGCCGTACAGCAAGGGGATCCGGGGGTTGCAGCCGGACACGCGCCCAGTGTGCTCTCCGAAACATCAGGGCTCGAACAACCCAGCATCGGTTCAGCACAGCGATTTCCACACGGCGATCAGATGTGCTTGGCGCAGCACGGCACGCTATTGAATCAATCGCTGTACAGGGCCCCGACCGCGTATTTCAAGTCCAGGTTTTCTCTTTATCTGAAAACGGGCCAGCTACGCCATAATTTGATTGATGATCACCGCCGAAAAGGCTGGATGCTCATTCGAAAGAAAGTTCGAATTCTCTCCGTTTGAACCCGTTGTCTGCCCACAGTGAAAGCTGGTAACGGCATTTCGCGCCACCACTGGGTGGCCACCTCATTACCCATTGATTCTCGTTTGATGTCAGTTGAAACCTGCGGGCTCACGCACCGTGTAAGCCGACTCCAGGCGGGTGCATTCGTCCTCGGAAAGCTCCAGGTCGACGGCCTTGATCGCGTCAGCCAGATGGGCCTGCTTCGTCGCACCGATGATCGGCGCACTCACCACCGGGTTGCGCAGCACCCACGCGAGCGCGACCTGCGCCCGGCTCACGCCGCGCTCAGTCGCCACGGCGGCTACCTCGTCGACGATCGCCTCGTCCGTTTGCAGGTACAGCGTCTTACCGAACTCGTCGGTCTCGCTGCGGTCGCTGGTGGCGTCCCAGTCGCGGGTCAGTTTCCCACGCGCCAACGGTGACCACGGGATCGAGCCGATCCCTTCATCGGCCAGCAGCGGGAACATCTCGCGCTCTTCCTCACGCTGCAGCAGGTTGTAGTGGTCCTGCATAGTGACGAACCGGGTCCACCCGCCCAGGTCGGCGACGTGTAGCGCCTTCGCGAACTGCCACGCCCACATCGACGACGCACCGATGTACCGCGCCTTACCGGACCTGACCACATCGTGCAGCGCCTGCATCGTCTCTTCGATCGGCGTATGCGGATCCCAGCGGTGGATTTGGTAGAGGTCGACGTAGTCAGTGCCGAGGCGGGTCAGGCTGGCGTCGATCTGCGACATCACGGCGCCTCGCGAGAGTCCGGCACCGTTCGGTCCGGGACCCATCCGGCCGTTGAGCTTGGTGGCGATGACCACTTCCTCGCGCCGCGCGAAGTCCTTCAGAGCGCGGCCGGTGATCTCCTCGGAGCTACCGTCGCTGTAGACGTTGGCGGTGTCGAAGAAGGTGATGCCCGCCTCGACGGCCGCCTTGAAGAACGGTCTGCTGGCCTCTTCGGTCAGACTCCACGGGTGCGCACCACGGTCAGGCTCGCCGTAACTCATGCAGCCCAGCGCGATCCGCGAAACCTGCATACCCGTCGTACCGAGTCGGGTGTACTCCATGGCCTTGTCCCCTCACGTCGAATGTTCGGTCACGGTCGACCGTACGCCGCGACACACCCCGTCGTGGAGTGGACGGGGACCGGATCGGGTCGGTCGCTCGCCTACCCTGGGCGCATGACGCGCACCGCTTGGGGTCATGGCCTCATGACCACGACGTACGCCGGCACGGTCCTGGACACCTGGTACCCGACGCCGGCCCTCGGCGACGCACCGGCCGACGACCCGTACTCGACGCCGGCCAACTTCGCCGCACTCGCTGGCGACGACATTGCCCGACAGGTCAAGACTGCGATCGTGCTGACCGAGGTCGATCTCGACACTCCGCCGGTCGATGTGCCCGACGCCTACCTGCGTCTGCACCTGCTCTCCCACCGGCTCGTGCTCCCCAACACCGTCAACCTCGACGGTTTGTTCGGGGTTCTTGCCAACGTGGTCTGGACCAGTGCAGGCCCGTGCGACGTCACCGATTTCGAACAGACCCGGATGCGGTTGAAGCTCGCCGGCCCGCTACACGTCTACGGCATCGACAAATTCCCCCGGATGACCGATTACGTCACCCCCTCCGGCGTGCGGATCGCGGATGCCGACCGGGTTCGCCTGGGCGCGCACCTCGCGCCGGGCACCACCGTCATGCATGAAGGCTTCTGCAACTTCAACGCCGGCACGCTGGGCACCTCGATGGTCGAGGGACGCATCGTGCAGGGCGTCGTCGTGGGCGACGGCAGCGACATCGGCGGTGGCGCGTCGATCATGGGCACCCTGTCCGGTGGCGGAAGCGACCGTGTATCGATCGGTGAGCGCTGCCTCGTCGGCGCCGAGGCCGGCGTCGGTATCTCGCTCGGTGACGACTGTGTCATCGAGGCGGGCCTCTACGTCACCGCCGGCACGAAAGTGACTCTGGACGACGGTTCGGTCCTCAAGGCACGGGAACTCTCAGGACGGTCCGGGATGTTGTTCCTACGCGACTCCACCACCGGTGTCGTGCGCTGCCGAGGACGCAAGGGCCACGGCATCACGTTGAACGACGCGTTACACCAGAACTGAAAGCACCCAGATTCCTCAATGGCATTTCGCAAGAAGAAGGATCGGCAGGGCCACGATCGCGAGTTCGACGGGCTGTACGACGACGCAGACGGGGCATACGAGGACCACGACCACGACAATGCCGACCCCGTCTCATCCACCTTCGAATTCCACGATGCGCCCCCGCGCCGGAGGGGATGCGCATGGGCCGCCGGTTGCCTGATTCCGGTGCTGGTCGTCGCCGGTGTCGCAGGCGGTGCGTATTACGGCTACCAGCATCTGCTGGATAATTTCGGCTCACCCAGCTGCGAGTTCACCGCGACCGGGAACGTCAGCTACTCCCCCGAACAGTCCGCGAACGCCGCCACCGTCGTGCAAGTCGCGACCGTCAAAGAACAGTTGCCCAGCCGCGCCGGGGAGATCGGCGTAGCGACCGCGATCACCGAATCGAAGTTGCGCAACCTCAAGTACGGCGACCTCGACTCCCTGGGGCTCTTCCAGCAGCGCCCCAGCCAGGGATGGGGCACCCAGGACCAGATCCTGGACCCGGTCTACGCATCGACCACCTTCTACAACAGGCTCGCGAACATCACCGACTGGCAGAAGCAACCGATCGAAGTGGCCGCGCAGGAAGTACAGCGCTCCGCGTTCCCTTCGGCGTACGCCGACCACGTCACCGCGGCCGAGATCCTCACCGCCTCGCTGGACGGGAGTCACCGTGAAGCAGTGGCCTGCCGACTGGACCCCGCAACGACCTCGACATCCCCGACCGCTCTGGTCAAGAAAATGAGCAATCAGACCGGCCTCGTGGCGACCGCGGGCAGCGCAGACGTCAGCTTCACGGCCCGCAACGGCGCGCGTGCGTGGGCCCTGGCCGGCTGGGCTGTCACCCACGCCCAGTCCGACGGCATCACGAGCGTGACGGTCGGTGACCGGATGTGGAAACGTCAACGCGGACGTGGCGGCGCGACCTGGACGGCAGCCACGCGAGCCGCCGGCTCCCCCACCAGCGTGCGTATCGAGCTCGCCGGCCGCTGAGCCGCTCTCCCGCATCCGTCGTTGTGGTCGATGGCGACCAAAGAGCCCGTATTCGTCTCGTTCTTCGCGCGTTCGCGTCGGTGGCGACCCAAACGCCGGCGACGCCAACGCTGGCAGCGCCGGGCATGACAAACGGCCGGTCGACCCCGAGGGGGCGACCGGCCGTGTCGTACACCTACGTCGTGCCGCCTATGCGGACAGGCCGCGCATGATCTCGCGCATCAGCTCTGCGGTGGCGGATGGCGTCTTGCCGACCTTGACGCCGGCTGCCTCCAGCGCCTCCTGCTTGGCAGCGGCGGTGCCGGATGAGCCGGACACGATCGCGCCTGCGTGACCCATCGTCTTGCCCTCCGGAGCCGTGAAACCCGCCACGTAGCCGACCACTGGTTTGGTGACGTGATCCTTGATGTAGGCCGCCGCGCGTTCTTCGGCGTCGCCGCCGATCTCACCGATCATCACGATCGCGTCGGTTTCGTCATCGGCTTCGAATGCTGCCAGGCAGTCGATGTGGGTGGTACCGATGACCGGGTCGCCGCCGATACCGACAGCGGTGGAGAAACCGAAATCGCGCAGCTCGTACATCATCTGGTAGGTCAGCGTGCCGGACTTGGAGACCAGCCCGATCCGACCGGGCCCGGCTATGTCACCCGGGATGATGCCCACGTTGGACTTGCCAGGGCTCATCAGCCCGGGGCAGTTGGGGCCGACGATCCTGGTCTTGCCCGAAGCCAGCGCATGCGCGTAGAACTCAGCGGAGTCCTTGACCGCGATGCCCTCGGTGATGACGACGACCAACGGCATCGCGGCATCGACGGCTTCGACGACGGCCGCGCGAGCGAATGCCGGGGGGACGAAGACGACCGACACGTTGGCGCCGGTCTGCTTCATCGCGTCTTCGACACTGCCGAAGACGGGGATCGTGGTGCCGTCGATATCGACGGACTGGCCCGCCTTGCGCGGGTTCACGCCCCCGACGACGTTCGTGCCGTCACCGAGCATCAACTTCGTGTGCTTCATACCGACCGCGCCGGTCATGCCTTGTACGACGACCTTGGAGTCGGCGTTGATAAAGATTGCCATGTGTCTGATCCGTTCTGGTCTGTTCGGTGAGCTCAGTCAGCTCGGTCAGCGGGCGGCGAGCTCGGCGGCCTTGGCCGCAGCGCCGTCCATGGTCTCTTCGATGCTCACCAGCGGGTGGTCGCGCTCGGCGAGGATACGTCGGCCTTCGATGACGTTGTTGCCGTCGAGGCGGACGACGAGGGGCTTGGTGGCGCTGTCACCCAGCGCGTCCAGCGCACCCACGATGCCGTTGGCGACTTCGTCACACGCTGTGATGCCACCGAACACGTTGACGAACACCGACTTCACCTGCGGGTCGCCCAGGATGATCCCGAGTCCGTTGGCCATCACCTCTGCGCTCGCGCCGCCACCGATGTCCAGGAAGTTGGCCGGCTTGGGATGTGAGCCCTGGCCGTTGGTGATCTTCTCGCCCGCGTAAGCGACGACATCCAAGGTCGACATGACCAGACCCGCACCGTTACCGATGATGCCCACGTCGCCGTCGAGCTTGACGTAGTTGAGGCCCTTGGACTTCGCCTGCGCCTCCAAGGGGTCCGCGGCAGCGGAGTCTTCCAGGCCTGCGTGATCGGGGTGGCGGAAGCCGGCGTTCTCGTCGATGGTGACCTTGCCGTCCAGCGCCACGATCTTGCCGTCAGCGGTCTGCACAAGCGGGTTGACCTCGACCAGCGTGGCATCCTCCTCGCGGTAGACGTCCCACAGCTTCTGCAGGACCGGGGCGACTTTGGCACCGGTCTCCGCATCGAAACCTGCTTCGCGCACGATCTCGGCGGCCTTCGCCTCGTCGATGCCGACCATCGGGTCGACGGCGACCTTGGCAAGTGCCTCGGGCCGCTCGACAGCCAGCTGCTCGATCTCGACGCCGCCCTCGACGGAACACATCGCGAGGTAGGTGCGGTTGGAGCGATCCAGCAGAATCGAGAAGTAGTACTCATGTTCGATCTGTGCGCCGGCCGCGATCATCACGGTGCCGACGGTGTGTCCCTTGATGTCCATGCCGAGGATCTGCTTGGCGTACGTCTGCGCATCAGCAGGGGTCTTGGCTACCTTGACCCCGCCGGCCTTGCCGCGCCCGCCGGTCTTGACCTGAGCCTTGACCACGGTGACACCGCCGCCGCCGACCTCTTGTGCAGCCGCTTCCGCCTGCGATGCGTCGGTGATCGTCTTGCCCGCGAGTACTGGCACGCCATGTGCCTCAAACATGTCGCGTGCCTGGTATTCGAAAAGATCCACGTCAGATACGTCCTGCCCATCGAGTATGTGAATTGCTTCGGACTGTATCGCCCCTACGCGGGGGCAAAACGCCACCGACCGCGCATCGACCGGGTATCAGCCCTGCCCGACATGCTCGCGCACCCAGCTGACGATTTCGACAGTGGTGGCGCCAGGGGTGAAAACCGTGCCGACCCCCATCTGCGCCAGTTGCGGGAGGTCCTCCTGAGGAATGATGCCGCCACCGAACACGACGATGTCCTGCGCATCGCGTTCCTTGAGCAGCGCGGTCACCTTTGCGAAGAGCGTCATGTGCGCACCCGAAAGCACCGACAGACCGACCGCATCAGCATCCTCCTGGATGGCGGCCTCCACGATTTGCTCCGGCGTTTGATGCAGCCCGGTGTAGATGACCTCCATGCCCGCATCTCGCAGTGCGCGGGCAACGACCTTCGCTCCACGATCGTGGCCGTCGAGCCCAGGCTTGGCTACAACGATTCGCAGCGGGCGGTCAGCGATATTGCTCATTTACGCAGCGTACCGGGGGCGCGCACCACCAGATGAGACACTCGTCACCGGCCGGCTTTCGGCACTCAACTTTTACTGGCTGGCAACGTCACGGTACGGTAACGACGCGCGGCTTCAGATGACCTGTGAGCCGCAGGGCCAGTCCGAATCCGGTCTTTCGCATGGCCCACCACGGAGAGAGAGCAATTTGTGAGTCGTGCTGTCGGGCGTCACAGCGCCAGTAGCCACATTCAGCACACCTCACCCGCACCAGGCGATGCGATCCTCCCCTCGGCCCACCCAACCCGTGCCGCCGCACGCCACTCCTGCAC
>JALYUK010000459.1 GCA_030853805.1 Actinomycetota bacterium
GGTCCACTCACCGGCTTCGTGGTGGCGGACGGCGACGGATCGGCCAGTTCGTCAGTACATCTTCTGAAGGTCAGCGGTGCTGCTCGCAGCCCTCAGCAGTTTCAAGATGATCTGTTGGCGTCGGTGACGACCTCCTCCAGCATGCCTGGCACACTGCAGCAGTTCTTCGAGGGACGATCGCGGGAGAAAGAGCTGGTCATCCGCGGAAGTCTGCTCACGGTTCCGGCCGCGGGCGGCATGGTGCAGATCGAGCCGCTGTTCGTGCGAGCCGACGGTGACAAGGCCTACCCCGTGCTCAAGGCTGTGGTCGTCGGGTACGGCGCCACGACCGCGAAAGGCGGCAAGATCGCCTGGGGCAGCACGCTGAAGGCGGCGCTCGCCGACCTCGCCACCGCGAAGTGAGAAGCATCACCCCGGGTCGATTTTGCACGACGGCAGTGCTCCCGTAAGGTTTGGTTTACCGACGCGGGGTGGAGCAGCTCGGTAGCTCGCCGGGCTCATAACCCGGAGGTCGCAGGTTCAAATCCTGCCCCCGCTACCAACGCGTCACGACGAAGGCCCGGATCCACTGGATCCGGGCCTTCGTCGTTGGGGCGGCGCCTTCCAACCGCAGTACCTCCATAGCTCATCCGACAACGTGAAATTTGTCGGTTTTACTCTTGATTCCGGCCTCTGAACTGGTATTCTGTACTTATGTTCGATTCCCTTCAGGCGGCAGCACCTCCCCGTGAGGTACCGCTATCTGCTGCGGAGGTGCGTAGTTGGATCGTTCGGATGCTGACGTTGGATGACGACGCGTCCACCGATGAACGACTGGCGCAGATCACTGTGTTGGAGGCGTTGAAGGGTGCCGCGGCTGCGGCGCAGGCGGGCCTGACCGTCGCGGTGTACGACCAGCAGCGCGCTGCGGATCAGGCGCGTGGGATCGCCCAGGCCGACACCGCCCGGTGCGTGGGTGCCCGGGTCGCGTTGGCCCGTCGCGAGTCCCCGCACCGGGGGTCGCGTCACCTGGGTCTCGCGCAAGCCCTGGTCGAGGAACTGCCCTGCACCTACGGTGCGTTGCGGCGGGGGGAGATCAGCGAGTGGCGGGCGGTGATCGTGGCGCAGGAAACGGCGTGTACGACCCGGCAGATCCGAGCCACAGTCGATCAGGACATCGCCGAAGACCTCGCCCGGGTCTCTGATCGGCGGGCGCGGGCCCTCGCGGGCGGGCGGACCGCGGAACTGGACGCGGCCAGTGTCGTCGCGAAACGATCCCGCGCGGTGGCATCCCGGCGAGTCAGCGTGCGACCCGCACCGGATGGGATGGCGATCCTGACCGCTGTCCTACCCTGCGCCGACGCGATCAGCGCCTACGTGGCCCTGCAACGGGCCGCTGAAGAAAGAACCCACGTACCGACCGAAAATCGGTCGCGCGGGCAACAGGTGGCCGACCTACTGATCGAACGCCTCACCGGCCGCGAAGTCGGCACCGGGTACGACGTACGGATCAACCTGGTCATGGACACCGGTTCCCTCCTCGCTGGTGGTAACACCCCCGCCCGGCTGGACGGGTACGGACCCATCGCCGCCGACCTCGCCCGGGAACTGGTCACCGACGCGGACAAAACCACCCTCCGGCGACTGTTCACCACGCCCCACGACACCGACCTGGTCCGGATGGAAACCACCGCCCGCACCTACACCGGGCTACTGCGTGAACTGATCACCCTCCGCGACGAGGTCTGCCGCACGCCCTACTGCGACGCGCCGATCCGACACATCGACCACATCCAACCGCACGCAGCCGGAGGACCCACGTCCTACGCCAACGGCCAAGGGCTGTGCGCAAACTGCAACTACACCAAAGAACACCCCGACTGGCAGCCCGCCATCACCACCAGGCCGCCGCTACTGCCCGGGCAAAAACCCCGACGCGACACCCGCCTCGAGCAACACTTCCGCAAACTGATCGACATCAAAATCCTGACCGACGGGCCACACCTCATTCAGCGCAACTGAAAATGTGTCGATGGGTTCACAAATCGGGCGATGCCGCCGGTGGCGATGTCACGGCTGATGATGCAACGGCGTCGTGAGGTGGATCCCGATGGTGTCGAAGGCGCGGATGGTGCTGAAGAGTTTCCAGGCATGTTGCGGGTCGGCCCATGAGGACATTTTCGCCGCGACCACTCCGGTGACCCGGTTGACGTAGACCATCTGTCCGTGAATTCCGAGGCAGAGCAGCACACTGCGGTCGGCCGCGGGGAACCAGCACTGGTTGCGGTACATCCCGCCGGGCATCAGGTGCACCGTGGGGCTGTTCGCGAAGGCGGCGGCAGATTCGCTGTCGCCCAGCCAGGTGTCGGTGATGAACGCTTCGGGGAGCACCTGGACGCCGGTCGTGGACCGCCCGCCGTGCAGCAACAGCGTCCCGAAGCGCAGCAGATCGCGCAACGTCGTGCAGATCGCACCGTCGTACATGCCGTTACCGACGGAATCCACGCCGATGTACGCCCCGTACTCCGCGCCCATCGGCGACCACAACAGCTCGGACAGCAGATCGGTCATCCGGCGCCCGCTGGCCGCTTCACATACCCACCCGAGCATGTCCGATTCGCAGCTGCGGTATTCGAACGGACCGTGATGCGGTCCCTTCTGCTGCAGCCCGGCGAGGAAGTCATAGAGGGTGCCCGGTAGGTCCGAGGATGTGGGCGTGGCCCATCCCATGACCTGCTCCATGACCCTGACCTCGGCCTCGGGGTCGGTGTACTCCTCGGAGAACCGGATGCCGGAGCGCATGTCCAGCAGGTCCCGCACCGTGGCGCTGCCGTATCCGCGGGTGGCCAGCGCCGGGATGTAGGACGCAACCGCGCGCGCGGGGTCGAGTAGTCCCTGATGGATGAGCACGCCGGCCACGGCACCGGTGAGCGACTTGCTCACCGACATCAGCAGATGACGGGTGTGCGGCTGCATCCCGCGCGGGTAGTGCTCGGCGAGCACCTTGCCACCGCGCCAGACGATCCAGCCGTCGGTATCGGTGGAGTCCATCACCCATTTCACCGACACGTTGCTGCCATCGTTCAGTGTCACGGGCAGGTCCTGCAGTGGTGCGGGGGCGCTGAGCAGCGGGGTGGGGGAGTCGCCCGTCAGGATCGGCGCGGTCCGCACGACCTCATCCACATGCTGGAAAGACCACTGCACATGGGGCCCGGTCTGCCAGTTCTCCAGAGTGACGTCAGCGACGAGATCGGGCTCTTGATTCACGGGCACGGAAATATTGTCCTCAGCCTCGAAACGATGTGTGCAGCTGGTCCGGCAGCCGGGTCCCATTTGACTGCGGCTATTTGGCCGCGCTGACCGGCATGCCGTCCTTGTCGACCGCCACGCCGGTGTACCGCGCCCGCACGGCATCGACCAGGGCCCGCGCACGCTCGGTCAGCACGACTTTCCCGTCTACTTCCTGCTGCAAGCGGCCCTTGGTGACCAGCACGCCGAGGTCAGCGCCCTTCCAGCGGTAGTCGCCCGCGCCGTAGACGCGTAGGAAGAACGCTTCGCTCTCGTTCTGCAGCTGATGCCAGTCCAGCGCTGCGCGGCGGAAGATCAGTTCACCGTCGGCGGCCAGCGAGTACTGACCTGTTGCGGCGGCACTGCGGATCAGTTCGACGGCATCGGCCGTTTCCTTGATGATCATGTGCGACCACTCGTCCGCGCCGGAGATCCGCTGCCACCGCTCGTTGATCTCGTTCACATCGATATCGATCTCGATGTCGAGGTAGTCCAACAGGTGGAAGAGGAACAGTGGCACATCGGCATACGCGCCGGCTGTGACGTTGGTGATTGCGGAGGCGCCGCTGATGCGCGGGTTGAGCTCACCGAGGTACACCTCGTCGTCTGACAGGTCGACGAGGACATCGACCTCGAAGAAGCCGCGGTATCCCTCTTTGCCGATCCGGTCACCCAGGCGGATGACCATGTCGGTCGCCTTGGCGCGTGCCTGCTCGCTCAGTACGGCGGGGAACATCTCGTTGCCACACCACCCGCCGCGGTAGGGCGTCAACTCGCTATGACCGGTCAACTCGCTCATGAACGGGCCGACGATCGTTCCGCAGCTGGTGAGTACCGCCTCGACGGCCACCGGGAAGTTGTCGATGCGACGCATGATCTTCACGTCTTCGTCGATGATGTCCTCCGCGTGCTTCTTGAAGGACTCCGGGCCGTCCACGAAATAGGTGGTCTTGCCCGAGTCGCCGTAGGCAGACTGGATGACCAGATCGTCGCCGAGGCCGGCCTTCTTCGCGAGTGCGCACAGCCCCTTCCAGTCGTGCACGTTGCCCATCACGTTGGGCACGCTGGGCACCCCGGCCTCGTTGGCCATCCGGGTGGTTTCGAGCTTGGAGTCCAGCCGGTGGCGCAGCGACGCGGGCGGCAGGATCAAGTCGTACCCCGCCTCGTCGCAGATCTTCTCGGTCTCTTCGTCGACGAAAACCATCGCAACCTTGGGGCGTACACCGGTAGGAGTCTTCGCGGCGACATAGGCGCGGACCTCTTCGTTGCGCAACAGCCAGTGGTTGACCTCTTCGCCGCTCGCGAACTCCACATAGGGCTTGTCGTGGGGGGTGAAGATGCGCGGGTGGGCGCCGTCCCAACCGTCGTAGTAGCTGACGTAGGAGAAGTTACGGACCCAGCGGTCCAGCCCGAGCAGGTTGAACGGGGTCGCGCCGAAGAAGAAGACCGGCGTGGTGTTGGTACGCATGGCGTGCCGGATGTCGGAGATGCTGCGCAGCACATTCCCCGGCATGGGAGCGGGCGCCGCGAAGGCGGCGTCGGTGCCGAGGCTGACCTCGCGGTCGGCGCCATCTGTGAAAACCTGCTCGACGGGCTCCACGGGCTCAGCTACCTTTTTGACGGTCGCTTTCCTGACCGTCGCTTTTTTGACGGTTGCCCTTGCTGTGGTCTTGCGAGGCGCGGTCTTCGTCGCTGCGGTCTTCTGGGCGGTCGCCTTGCGCGCGGCGGCTTTCTTTGCAGTCGCCGTGGTGGCCGTTGTCGTGCTGTCCTTCATCGGCGCCGGGTTGTCGGACGTCATGGAGCCCACCTTCGATTACGGGGCGCCAAGCTGCACCACACCCGGACATCGTGGACCCCAGCGAGGGTGGTGTCCACTGTTGAAACGGCCCCGTGGAGCCTGCCTTGGGCCTACCCTTCGGTAATGCCGTCGCCGCTGATCGTTTCCGCCAGTCGTGCCATTCCCCTGGGGCTGGACGAGACGTTCCAGCGGACGCTGACAGCCCCTCTGTCGCAACTCTTCTCCCGCCGGTACGGCGTACTTCCGGTGATCAGATCGACAACCGGATTCATTGAGCCGTGGGGCAGCGCGGTCGGCCAGTCACGCACGATCCGAACCGCGGACGGTGGGTCGATGCTGGAAACCCTGCTGCAGGTCGATGCTCCGCGGTCCTTTGCTTACCAGCTCGGCAGTATCACCGGTCCGATGGTGGTGCTCGCTGCCTCGGTGGAGGGCACCTGGTCCTTCGAACCGGTCGGCAACGGCACCCGAGTGACGTGGTCATGGACAGTGCGAGCAGCCAACGGAGTCGGCGCGCTCGCGCTGCCGGCATTCGGCAGGATGTGGCGTGGCTACGCCCGTCAGGCGCTGGAGGAACTGGAACGCGCGCTACTGGCCTGACCGGCGATCTGAATCTCGCCGATCTCGCCGCGGATCACGAGTAGTCCGCGTCCTGGTCTGGGGCGGTCGGCGGGGCCTGCGCGGATGCCGAAGACGTCGCCGTCGTGTCGCCCCGGCTGCAGCAGGATGCCGGTCTGGCGCCTGCGTAACTCCGGAGCGAGCCCCCGGTATGAGGTCGCGAGCTCGCCGGCTGGGCCGGTGGCGCACACGATGGCTCCGGTGCTCCGGTTGCGGGCGAGGTGCTCCAGCACGACGCTCTCGGCGGGGAAGCTGCCGAGCTGATCGACGTCGTCGATCAGGATCGCGGCGTCAGGGTGCTGCAGGCACCACTCATGCATGCATCCCGGGTCATCGAAGGGCAGCCGCACGACATCGGTGGGTGTGCCGGCCGGCGTCGATCCGGTCGATATCCACCCGACCGTCCGATGGGGCGCGAGCATTACGGCGAGCACCGACAACACGTTGCTACGGCCGCTGCGAGGTGGTCCACAGACCAGCCATCCCGCCTCTCCCAACGGTCCGGTGGGAAGTCCGTCCGGACCGTCAACCGTGCACCCACAGAGCACGAGGTCGGCAGGGTGCGGGGTAGGCACCAGATCGGCGAGGTGCACGCGTGCAGGCAGTTCCGCGATGTGTACCGGGCCCGTTTCCGTGGTGCTGCCATCAGTCTGCGTGCAACCCGGTTCCCATGGGTGATCCGGCAGCGTGGCCTGAAGCTCCTGGCCACCGGGCAGCAGCACACCCCGCCCGGGTGGCATCTGCGCAGGTATCTGCGAGCTTCGTAACCCCGCCATCAGCAGATCGGTGGGGTCGGTCATCCGCAGGAGGATGGTGCTGGAGAAGAACGCGCCGGTCCGACCCGACATCAGGGCGCGTCCGCCCGTTGCGACCACGGTGACACCTACCGAGGCGCCATCGCGAAGAATTTGACCGAGCCGATCTTCCAAGTCGCCGACTGTGTGCTCGTTGCTCATCTCCTGGAAGATCTCCCAACCATCGATCACCAGCACGATGAGCGGATCGGTAGCAGCTTCGCCGCCGGCTGTGCAGGGCCGCGATCGACGTTGCCGAATGAGACCGCACAGCCAGTCGACCAAGCGGGTGGTTCGCGACAGCTCCTGCCTCGATATCACCGCCCCGCAGTGCGGGAGCCGGGCCAGATCCAGGAGGCTGCCGCCGCCATCCAGGACATACAGATGCAACCGGCCACTGGGTAGTTCTCGTGCCGCGTTGTAGGCGAGAGTCCTTGCCGCCGTGGTGCGACCGCTCCGTGGCCCGCCCACGAGGCTGAGGTTCCCGTCGCTGCTCGGGTGCCAACCGATGGCTTCTTGACGTTGTTCCGCCGGGAGGTCGACCAGACCCACGACAAACCCGGTACCTGAGCTCCGCCTGAGGTGCAGATCGAGCATGAGTTGACGTGTTCTCATCTGTTGCTGCACCTCTGGGTGGCTCACGGCAGACGGCAACGGTTGCAGCCACGGGGACTGCGGGGTGTGGATGCCGCCCGTGACCGCGGCGACAGAGATAGTTTCCTGCAGCAGTGTCAGGGCGCATGACTCGCGTTCGGCGGTCTGAGCCGGTGGCCAGTTGGGTGCGCCGGTGCGAGGGTCGATGCGGGCCACCCTGATCGGGGCCTCAGCTGTAGGTAACGGGCCGCCGGTCCACGCAGTTTGGAACAGGATGGGCGGGCCACCTCCCGTGCGCAGGATGGCGCGGCCCGGCAGCTCAGCTGGAATGACCGCCGCTGCGTCCGACTCGATGACATCGCGGGAATCGCAGCTGTCTCGCACCCGCAGCGCGATGCGCAGGTTGAGGTTCGCGCGCATATCGGCCGAGACGACGCCGGCGGGTCGCTGAGTCGCCAGGATGAGGTGGATCCCCAGCGACCGCCCGACCGCTGCGATCCGGACCAGGCCTTCGATGAAGTCGGGTAGTTCCTCGGCCAGCACACGGAATTCATCGATCACGATGAATAACCTGGCCAGCGGCACCTCCGGCGCCAAGGCGTCGTAACGCGAGATGTCGGCGGCGCCGCACGACGCCAGCATTCGTTCGCGGCGACGCACCTCGGCTTCCAACGAGCGCAGTGCGCGTGAGGTGAGGTGCGCGTCCAGGTCGGTGACGAGGCCGAGGGTATGGGGCAGCCGAGCGCATTCTGCGAATGCCGCGCCCCCCTTGTAGTCGATCAGGACAAAGGACAGTCGATCCGGTGAATTGGTCAGCGCGAGCGAGGTGATCATGGTCTGCAGCAGCTCGGACTTGCCGGCGCCCGTCGTGCCTGCGATCAGGGCGTGGGGACCGTCCGTAGCCAGGTCGGTCCAGATCGAACCGTTAACTCCCTGCCCCAGGAGCGCTCGGGTCTGGATGGGCTGAGAGTGCCATCCACGCAACACCTCGGCGGGGTCGCCGACATCGAAACCTAGTTCTGCGCCGATCAATGCGATGAAGTCGACGCTGTCGGGGATCTGACTCTCGGCGTCGCTCGGGTCGGCATCGGCTATTGCTCCGAGCGCGCGGGCGGTGCTGGCGACAAGTTCCGCAATGGGCAGATCCGGTCGGACCGGGACGTCGTCGACATATGCCTGATCCCGCTTATCGGCAACGATGATGCAGGTACAGGCGGGCGGTAACTGACGAGGTTGCTCCGCGAGTGCCAGCACCGCGAGCCCGCAGCGTGCAGCGTTCGTGATCAGGTCCGCCACCGCCGGGATGTTGCCGACCGCGCCATCCACTACAACCAGGGTGTGCGGACTGTCGTGATCGCCCGCGATCGCCAGAGTTGCGCACATTTTTGTAATAGCGGTGTCCTCCCTTTCGGCGGTAAAGATCCTGGGCGCAGCCATTGGATGTGGGGTCACCTGGGGTAGCGCGGCCAACGCAACCCACGGCGCTCTCGCGTGATCAGGCATACAGAAAACGACAACGCGGAGATTTCCAGGGCTGTGCCAGGTGGCTAGCTGCAGCAGGGCCGACTGCGTGAGTAAGTGCCGAAGAGCCCCTGATATGCCGACCACAGAATGCTCGCGCATCGACACCACGACGGGAACATCGTCGATGCGAAGGTGACGGGATTCACCGACTGCGGCACGCAGCCGAATTCGACTCTCGGTCGTGCCGATGCCGACGCGCCACGCACCGAAATCCTCGTGCGTGGGCGCGCGATTCCACAACCGGGCGGTGCGCAGTTGGACGTCGCGAGCTGCAGTTGCCACCGGTGGGGCGATCTGCCGACGCATCCCCTGCTCGGCGCGGACCGCTGCCGCACAGTCCTGCTGGAATCGCTGCAGGTTCTGCGCGTGGGCCGACTGCTGGTCGTGATGACGGCCGCGAGTGGTGTTGCGATCGCCGGCGTACTGGGCGATGACCATCACCGGGCTGAGGAGCGCGAACATCGCGAACATCAGATTGCCCAGGACCAGCACCATGACGACGGCCAGGATGAGGGGGGTGATGGCGGCTACCCAGGGGAATCCGCGATGTTTCTCGATAGCGGGTGCGGCCGGCTCGACGAGGTCCAGGTCGGCGACACGTAGCTGATTCCGCGGGGGTCGGTGAACGAGGTAGCGACCGGCTGTGTCCACAGCCAGTGGTTCGCTCGGCCGGCTCGAACGTTCCAGGACCAGCGTGCTGCCACCGATCCGCAACCGTTGACCGGCTCGCATCTCCAGCTGCTGTGACCCGACCGGACTGCCATCGAGATATGAACCGTTGGTGGAGTTCGCATCGCAGACGACGGCGCGACCTTGATCGATCCTCAGCTGACAGTGATGCCGAGAGAGATCCGAGTCATCCAGCACGAGGTGGTTATCGGGACCTCGGCCGATGCCGAGTGGTTGATCGGTCAGGGCGGCGCGAGCTCCTACGCAAGGACCTTCGATGACAACGATGTCCAACAGGTGCGGCGGCGCGGCGTCGGCAACCAGATCACTGATCACCACCTCGTTGATCAGGGGAGGGACTCCCACGCAATGCGTCCCAGCGATCAGATGCGGACCCGCGTAGGAGGGTTCGGTGGCTCCGATCTGCTGCGCGATGCTGCTCCACGTCGTCCCCACTGGCACGCATAGGCACCACTGTCGGACCAGCCCAGAATCTGATCGGACGACGGTGCAGCGCAGCGCGACGCCGCTGTCTGGGGTGCCTGTCATCCGAAAATGATCGACCCTTTCTGGCAGTGGCCCGATATTCACCTGTGGATAACCGGTGAGTAGTCCCACCTGTCGGGATTTTCCCAGTTCTGGGAAGAAATGGTTGTGGATAACTCTCCGACACGCCGGTAACCCTGCTTGCATAGTGGATCTCGGTCGGGTAGGCGGCAGGCGGTAACGCCAGAAAGAGGATGCGGATGGACGGAGTCACCATCGTCGAGGACGAGGTGCGCGAACTGATCCGTCGCCAACGCCTGGATCCGATGACCGAGCACGTCCTGCTGCGTGGGCTGGTCAGTGATGTCATCAAGGACTACGAGCAACGCAGTCTGCACGGTGGGATGGCGCCGTTGGGCGACGTCGAAACCGCTACCCGCGCAGTATTGAACTCGGTCGCTGGTTACGGCCCGTTGCAGCCCTACCTCGATGACCCGACCGTCGAGGAGATCTGGATCAATGATCCGGCCAGGGTCTTCGTGGCCCGCTCGGGGATCGCTGAACTGACCTCGACCATCCTCACGCAGGATCAGGTCAAGCACCTGGTCGAGCGCATGCTCAAACCGTCCGGACGTCGTATCGACCTTTCCTCGCCCTTCGTCGACGCCTCCCTTCCAGATGGATCGAGGCTGCACGTAGCCATCCCCGACGTGACCAGAGCACATTGGTTGGTCAATATCAGAAAGTTCGTCAGCCGTGCCCATCAGCTGGATGATCTGGTGCGACTCGGGTCTCTCACTCATCAGAGCGCCCGGTTCCTGTCCGCCTGCGTCGTATCGGGTCTGAACATCCTGGTCGCCGGGGGCACCCAGGCCGGCAAGACCACGATGCTGAACTGTCTCGCGGCAGCCATTCCCAGCAACGAACGCGTGGTGTCCTGCGAAGAGGTATTCGAACTACGCCTGGGTATCCGGGACTGGGCGGCGATGCAGTGTCGGCAGCCGAGCCTGGAAGGGACCGGTGAGATTCCCCTGCGACGGCTGGTGAAGGAAGCATTGCGGATGCGGCCATCGCGGATCATCGTGGGCGAGGTCCGCCAGGAGGAATCTCTCGATCTGCTGATCGCGCTCAATTCGGGGCTACCCGGGATGGCCACCTTGCACGCCAACTCGGCGCGGGAGGCCATCGTCAAGATGTGCACCCTGCCGTTGCTTGCGGGTCCGAACGTCAGCTCGTCGTTCGTCGTGCCCACCGTCGCCAGTTCGATCGACATCGTGGTCCACCTGGGACTCGAGCGGGACGGGCGGCGCACCGTGCGAGAGATCTCGGCCATTCCGGGCCGCGCCGAGAACGAAGTCGTGGAGATTGCGGAGTTGTTCGTCCAGCGCGACGGGGAACTGGTGCGAGGTGACGGATTTCCACCGCACCAGGAGCGGTTCGCCCGTGCCGGATACGACCCGGCGCGACTGTTGGGAGACCGCTCATGACCTGGTTTCCGCCGCTACTCCTGGGGTTGGGGCTGTTCTGCATCTGGTGGTCATTCTGGCCCCGGCCCGAGCAACTCATTGCGTCCACCACGCCGACCTGGCGGGACAAGTTGTCCGACGCGATTGCGCAGAGTGGAGTCGGTGCGATCAGTGCCAACCAACTCCTCGTCGTCGCGCTCGCTATCTGGCTGCTGGTGTTTTTATTGGTGATGGCGGCAGTTGGCGTCGTCCCCATCGCACTCGCCTTCTCGATGATCTGCGGGTACGGGCCTATTGCGCTGATCAGAGGTCGCGCCCGTCGGCGGCGTACCCAGATGCGCGAGTTGTGGCCGGACGTGGTCGATCACATCGGTTCTGCAGTACGTGCGGGAATGGCGCTCCCGGAATCCCTGGCGCAACTGTCCACGAGGGGGCCCGAGGAACTTCGGCCGGCATTTCTGGACTTTGCACACGACTACCGGGCCACCGGTGACTTCCAGAGTTGTCTCGATGCGCTCAAGACCCGTCTCAGCGATCCCGTGGCCGATCGACTCGTGGAGTCCCTGCGGATCGCCCGCGAGGTGGGCGGTACGGATCTGGGTCGACTGCTGCGCACCCTGTCGGCGTTTCTGCGCGATGACGGGCGCACCCGTTCGGAGTTGGAGGCACGGCAGAGCTGGACGGTCAACGCGGCGCGGTTGGCTCTTGCCGCCCCCTGGCTGGTCCTGGCGATGCTCGCGACGAGGGGCACGTCGCTGCAGGCGTACCAGACGCCGACCGGAGTGGTCGTGCTGGTGGTCGGTGCGGGCATCTCGGCGCTCGCCTACCAGATAATGCGCCGGATCGGTCGGCTGCCGGATGAAGTGCGGGTCATGAGATGACTCCGGCAGCATGGACCGGATCCCTGATCGGTCTGGTGTTCGCAGCGGGGCTGGCCTTGATATGGCTCGGATTGCCCGCGCGGCGCCGGCCCGATCTGCAAGCTCGCATTGCGCCCTATGTCGATGATGCTCCGAGGCCATCCCGACTGTTGCTGAGTTCGGTGGAGCACCTGGAGATATCGCGGTTCTTCGCGCCACTGCTGCACCGTCTGGGCAGACTCGTGGAGCGGGTGCTCGGCGGCGCCACGTCCGTGCGACGGCGGCTGGAGCGCGCGGGTCTGCCGGCGGATGTCGAGGGTTTCCGAGCGCAGCAGGCGCTGTGGGGAGTCACCGGCGGGGTGGTCGGCACGCTGTGGGTGACGTTCCAGATCATCGGCGGCGGCACCTCGGTGCTCAGTGCTGTTGGGATCATCGTGGTCAGTGTCGGCATCGGTGTCGTCGTTCGCGATCAGCTGCTCACCCGGGCGGCCGAGCAGCGTGAGTCCCAGATCCTCGCAGAGTTCCCCGCAGTGGCCGAGATGCTCGCGCTGGCAATCACCGCGGGTGAGGGTGCCGCCGCGGCGTTGGAGCGGGTCACGAAATTGTCGTCTGGCCAACTGTCCGCAGAACTGGCCCGGTGCCTGGGTGACGCGCGATCCGGCCAGACCCTGCCGATGGCTTTGGAAGGTCTCGCCGATCGCACCGGTATCCCTGGGCTCGCGCGGTTCGTCGATGGCGTCGTGGTGGCCGTCGAGCGCGGGACGCCACTGGCCGATGTCATGCGCGCGCAGGCCCAGGACGCCAGGGACGCCAGCAAGCAGGCGTTGATCGAGCTTGGCGGGCAGCGGGAGATCACGATGATGATCCCCGTTGTGTTCCTCGTACTGCCGGTAACTGTTGTTTTTGCGATCTATCCAGGCCTGAGCAGCCTGAATCTCTGATCTGAATGCACCACCCAACCGAAAGAAGAAGCCGATGAAACCACTATCGAAGATCTCCCAGCGCCTCACCCGGTACATGGTGCAGGCCCCGCACCGCCTCGCCGGTGAACGAGAGCGTGGGGACGTACCCGGATGGGTACTGATCACCTTGATGACGGCCGGACTGGTGACCGCACTATGGCGGTTCGCAGAGCCGCAGCTGACCAAGATCTTCACCGATGCCATCAACAGCGTCCATAAATGAGAACGGCGGTCGCGACAGCTCGCGGCCGACCTCGCACCGAGCGCCGCGACCGGGGGTCGGCGGTGGCCGAATTCGCGATGGTCGGGTCCCTGGTGATGGTGCTCTTCCTCGCGGCCTTCCAGGTGGGGTTCTCCCTCTTCGTCCGTAACACTCTCATCGCGAACGCAGCCGAGGGCGCCCGACTCGGCGCACGAGTGGACAGCTCGACGGACGCGGGTGCACAGCGGACCCGTGACCTGATTACGACCTCGCTGTCCCCGCGATACGCCAGGGACGTCACCGCTACCCAGGAACGGCGAAACGGGATGATCGTCATCACCGTCAAGGTCGAAGCGCCCCTACCGGTCGTGGGCCCGTTCGGACCTTCGCAGAGCCTGACGATCACCGCGCATGCCTATAAGGAGAAGCAGTGACGGTCCGGCGGTGGATGACACGCAGGTTGGGCGGCGGTGATCGGGGCAGCGCGGTCATCGAATTCATCGTGGTCGGAATGTTGATCACTCTTCCCGTCTTCTATCTGGTGATTGCCCTCGCACGGCTGCAGGCGGGCGCCTACGCAGTCACTCAGGCAGCGCGGGAATCGACGCGGACGTACGTCACAGCATCCTCCGACAGCACCGCGGTGGGCCGCTCCCGCCAGGCTGCCCGGTGGGCGTTCGAGGACCAGGGTTTCGCCGACCAGGGTGACGTCTCGATCAGTTGCACTGCTTCGCCCTGCCTCACCAGGGGCGCGGTGGTCAGCGGTATCGCGGACCTCGATGTCGACCTGCCCCTCATCCCCTCGTTCCTGCGGGCCGTGGTCCCGAGCGCTGTGCACCTGCATGCACGACACGCAGAGCCGGTGGACAGATTCGGTGCGCGATGAGGAGGCCGGGGGCGGCGTTACGCGGCAGGATCGACCGCTGCCTTGCTGACGACCGACCTGACCGGGGTCGGATCATCATCCTGTGCGCCGGCCTGTTTGCGCTGCTGGGGCTGCTGATCATGGGAGGCATTGATGTCACCAGCGTGCAGTTGGCCCGCATCCACCTGCTCGATGCAGCCGATGCCGCTGCGCTGGACGCCGCTGATGCCGTGGACAACGCAGCGGTCTACGGTGGGGGAGTGGGCCAGAGTGTCCCGCTGTCGAACGCGTCTGTACGGGCAGACGCGGCTGCTCAGCTGCGCGCTCAGGAATTGCCCTTGCACGTCCTCGGCTGGGCGGTTGTCGACGGCACGGGCACACCGGACGGTCGGATGGCGGTCGTCCGGGTGACCGGCACGGTGCGGCCACCGCTGTTCGGGAGCGTGCTGGGCGCACTCGGAAAGGACGTCACGATCACGGTGCAGGCACAGGCCCGCTCCGATGTGGACTAGGGCCGCGCAGCGCGCACCGCGTAAGCTGACCAGTCGTGGCTGTTGATTTTGCTGTTGAGCTGAAAGAACTCCGCACGACCATGGGGACCGTGCGTGAGGTCAGCGACCTCGAATCGCTGCGCGCCCAGATCGTCGATCTGGAGGCCCAGTCCGGTGCGCCGGATCTGTGGGACGACCCTGAGCACGCCCAGAAAGTCACCAGCAAACTGTCCCGGGTCAACTCCGAGCTCGAGCGCATCGTGACGATGGACCAGCGTATCGACGACCTGGAGATCATGGTCGAGCTCGCCGCCGAGGAGGATGACGCCGACGCGGTCGCCGACACCGAGCGTGAGTTGCGTTCGTTGCGCAAGGCGGTCAGCGAGCTGGAGGTCAAGACGCTGCTGTCCGGTGAGTACGACGAGCGCGCGGCCGTCGTGACCATTCGCGCCGGTGCCGGCGGCGTCGATGCTGCCGATTTCGCCGAGATGCTGATGCGGATGTACCTGCGCTGGGCCGAGCGGCACGGCTACGCCACCAAGGTGATGGACACGTCCTACGCCGAAGAGGCCGGGCTGAAGTCGGCGACCTTCGAGGTCACCGAGCCCTACGCGTACGGCAACCTTGCGGTTGAGGCGGGCACCCACCGGCTGGTACGGATCAGTCCGTTCGATAACCAGGGCCGTCGCCAGACGTCCTTCGCTGCCGTGGAGGTCGTGCCGCTGATCGAGCAGACCGACGCCGTCGAGATTCCCGACAACGACCTGAAGGTCGACGTCTTCCGCAGCTCCGGGCCCGGCGGCCAGTCGGTCAACACCACCGACTCCGCCGTCCGGATGACCCACCTGCCGACCGGCACCGTCGTCTCGATGCAGAACGAGAAGTCGCAGATCCAGAACCGTGCCGCCGCGCTGCGCGTCATGCAGTCGCGGCTGCTGGTGATCCGCCGGATGGAAGAGGCCGCTGAGAAGAAGGAACTGGCCGGCGACATCAAGGCCAGCTGGGGTGACCAGATGCGTACCTACGTGCTGAATCCCTACCAGATGGTCAAAGACCTGCGCACCAACTTCGAGGTGGGCAACACTTCTGCCGTCTTCGACGGCGAGATCGACGCCTTCATGGAAGCCGGGATCCGCTGGAAGCGCAGTGGCGAGCGGGCCGCCGAAAACGACTGAGCTTCAGCAGCTGAGGCTCAGCGCCGAACCATTCGCAGATCGGTGCAGTCCAGGTGCACGTCGTCTCTGCTGACGCTGTCCAGCTCGAAACCCACCTTGCGATAGAACGTGATTGCCCGGTTGTTGCCACGCAACACCCACAGGTAGGCGGGCCGGTCGCCCACTGTCGCAGCCATCAGTTGCTGTGCCACCCCGGTGCCGTGATGCGCGGCCAACACGTTCAGGGCCATCAACTCGTGCGGCAGCACGGCATCCTCGTCGCGGGAGGGTCCGGCCAAGGCGAAACCGGCGATGGCGCCGGACGACGTGTGCACAGCGACGAACAGGCAGTTGCCGGCGGAATTCGGGCTGCCGTCGGCGAACTCGGACACCCACGTCTGCCAGCGCTCCTCGCGCCGTCCCCGCCACTGCATCGCATCGAGGTACTCCTGCGCGAGTAGCCCCCGGTACGCCTGCTGCCAGACCTGCACGTGCAGCTGCGCGAGCGGCGAAGCGTCCTGCTCATGTGGCGCACGGATCTCGTAGGCCGGTGGTGCGGCCGCCTCAGGCTCCATCAGAGGCGGGCGCGCCCTCAGCGGACGTGCCATCGGAGAGTCGAGCCTCGACGCGGGCGACCTTGGCCTGCAGCTGCCCCTCGTAACCGGGTCGCATATCGGCTTTGACCACGAGCGATACCCGGGGACTGTGTGCGGCGACCGCCTCACAGGCTGCCTTGATCACGGGCATACAGGTGTCCCAGTCACCTTCGAGCGTGGTGAACATCGAGTCCAGGTGATGCGGCACGCCGGAGTCGCGCACGACCCGCAGCGCGTCGGCGACGGCGGCGCTGACGGAGCCGTTCGGATCATCGGTGGTGGCCGGGGCGACAGAGAAGGCAAAGAGCATGCTGCCCACCGTAGGCGGCTCACCTGACTGTGAAACGTCCGGTCGGCGCGTCGCAGCCGGATTCGCCCGCGGATCGGCATAACCTCAGCCGCGGCGGCAGCCCAGAAGTCGCTCGTCACGTGCGCCAAACCCGACCGGCAAGGACCTGCCTACACCGCATGATTCGATTCGAGAGTGTCACGATGAAATACGGCGCGAAGGATGCGCCGGCTCTCGACGACGTCTCGATCAACATCAGTCGCGGAGAATTCGTATTTCTCGTCGGAGCATCGGGCTCGGGCAAATCCACCATGATGCAGCTGTGCACGCGTGAATTGGTCGCGACCGGCGGGTCGATCTTCGTGGCGGGTCGCGAGCTGCGAACTCTGCCTGATAGGCGGGTTCCGCTGCTACGACGTGAGATCGGCGTAGTCTTCCAGGACTTCAGACTCTTGGAGAACAAGACGGTCTATCAGAACGTCGCTTTCGTGCTGAAGGTGCTCGGCGCCAAACGGCACGTCATCAAGACGCTGGTGCCCGAGACGTTGGAGCTGGTCGGGCTGGCCGGCAAGGAGCGTCGTTTGCCGCACGAGTTGTCCGGCGGTGAGCAGCAGCGGGTGGCCATCGCGCGCGCCGTGGTGAAGAAGCCCCCGATCCTGTTGGCCGACGAGCCGACCGGCAACCTGGACCCCGAGATCAGCGAGGACATCGTCACAGTGCTGGACCGCATCAACCGCACGGACACCACTGTCCTGGTCGCCACCCACGACAGCAGCATCGTGGACCGGTTCGGCAAGCGGGTTCTGGAGCTGCGCGGTGGGAAGGTCGTTCGCGACGAGCAGCACGGCCGGTACGACGAAGCGCTGGCCCCACCGTCAGCGCGTCCGACACGGCCCGCGCGCAGCATGAACCCCCGAACTGCCGCGGCCGACGACACGTCCGACGAACGCTGAGGGCCAGGACACCATGCGTCTGCAGTTCATGCTCGGCGAGATCGCCAGTGGCTTCCGCCGTAACGCCGCGATGATGGTTTCGGTCATCATCGTCTCGATGATCTCGTTGCTCTTCATCGGCACCGGTCTGCTCGCGCAGCGCGAGGTCGACCTGGCCAAGGGCTACTGGTACGACAAGGTGCAGGTCTCGGTCTTCCTGTGCACTGCACAGAGCGGCGACGTCCCCTCTTGTGCGAACGGGGCTGCAACTGCCGCACAGACGGCGTCCATCAAGCGTGATCTGCTCGCGCAGCAACCGCTCGTCGAGCAGGTCTACTACGAATCCTCAGCGCAGGCCTACACCCGCTTCAAACAGCAGTTCGCCTCCAGCCCATATCTGTCCCAGATCACTCAGGCGTCGATGCCCGCTGCCTTCCGAGTCAAACTCAGCGATCCGAGTCGCTACTCCGACGTGGCGAGCCTGTTCACGGGCGCGGCCGGTGTCGAGGCGGTGAGCGACCAGGGCAGAGTGCTGGACACCTTCTTCAAAATCTTGAATCTGTTGAGTATCGGCGCGGTGATCCTCGCCGTGGTCATGGGTGTCTGCGCCATCTTGTTGATCACTACGACGATTCGACAAGTCGCCTTCTCGCGCCGCCGTCAGGTGGGCATCATGCGGGTCGTGGGCGCCTCCAACTCGGTGATCTACCTGCCCTTTGTGATCGAAACCCTGGTCGCGACGATGATCGGCGCAGCGCTCGCGGTCGGCGTGCTCTGGGCACTGATCCATTTCGGCATCGAGCGACTCTTCAACCACGCGGGCAACAACGGCGACCTGGTCAGCCTCATCGGTACCGGTGACCTCTGGGCCATTGCACCGTGGATGTTGATCGGCACCGCGCTACTGGCACTGCTTACTTCGTGGTTGACCCTCCGACGGCATTTGCGAGTGTGACAATGTGAAGATGCCCCTTTCGGTCCGCTCGATGCGGGTACTCACTGCTGCGTTGGTGGCAGTCAGCGCAGCAAGCGTCTCGGTGCATGCGTACGCCGACGACCCGGCCACGCAGAAGAAGAAAGTCGATGCGCAGGTCAGGACCGCCCAGGCCGACCTGGACGACACGTCGGCGCAGTTGCAGACCGCTCAGCTGAAACTGGCGGGCACCGCCAAGGCCGTCGCGAGCGCCCAGGCAGCGCTGAAGACCCGACAGACCGCGCTCACTTCTGCTGCGAACCGCAGCGTTGTCGTCGCCGGTGAGTTGGCCGCTGCCCGTGCGACCGAGTCCAAGAACTCCACAGCGATCAGCACAACAGCCGCCGCGCAGGCGCGCACCACCATCCTGGTCGGCGGTATCGCCCGCCGCAGTTATGAGGCAGGCGGACTGGGTAATTTCGCGCTGACGTTGCAGATTCTCGGCGCCGACGGACCGGACGTCGCCGATCAGATGTCGACCGCGGACCTGCTGTTACGCCAACAAAACGGGGTATTGACCAAGCTGGCCGGCCAGCAGGCCACCCAGCGCACCGAGGGCGTCGCCCTCGCGTCGGCACGTCGTCGGGTCGCCGGTCTCAAGATTGCGGCGGACAACGCCGTAGCGGATGCCACCACGGCTCGCAACGCGGCACAGACCGCCCAGAACGCGGTGCTGACGACCCAGCGCACCCAGACCTCGGCACGAAATGTGCTCGTCAAACAGCAGGCAGTCGACGCGACGCAACTCAAGCAGCATCAGGTGGAGGCGGCAAAACTGACGACGTTGTTGCGGGTACGCGCGGTGGCGCTCGCCAAGGCGCAGCGTCGCGCGGCAGCCACCGCCACCCGGGCGCCCGCCTTGCAGACCCCGAAGCCGCCCGCTGCCACCGGACC
>JALYUK010000297.1 GCA_030853805.1 Actinomycetota bacterium
GCTCACGCTCGTAGGTAGGGCGCGGCTGACGCCCGGTCGGCTCGCCGGTCGCGGCTTGCCGTTCGGCGGACCAGCCAGTGCCCACCCCGTCACCGACCCAGCGCTGCTGGGCCGGCAAAGGCTGCCATGCCCAGCTTCGACCGATGGCACTACCTACCTCGACAATCCCATGCGACAGGGCCGCCTGAGCAGCCGGATCGCGGCGGCGGGACAGCTCAAGAGCCACTGCCCTCAGCAGTGACCCGAGGTCATCGGAGGTCGCGAGGGTGAGGTCGGTTGGTGCTTCAGCATCGTTCGTCAAGGTAACCATGACGTCAAGATTAGATTGACGACCTGGACGCCGTCAAGCCAGAATTGACTGGTGCCCGTGCGTGGCGGTACCTGTGGCGGGGTACAACAGGGTCATGCGTATCTTCTTCACCGGAGGCAGCGGTAAGGCCGGCCGACACGTCGCGCCCTACCTCGCCGATCAGGGCCACCACGTCACCAATGCCGACCTCGTACCGCTGGGCCACCCGGCGGTCACCGACCTGCGGGTCGATCTCACCAGTGCCGGTGAGACCTATTCAGCGCTCGCCGGGCTGGCGAATCTGGACGAGTTGGACCTGCCGGAGGCCCCGCGGTACGACGCCGTGGTGCACTTCGCGGCAATACCGCGCATCGCTCTCATGTCCGACGCGACAACGTATGCAACGAACGTGCTCAGCACCTACAACGTGCTGGAGGCCGCGACCCGACTGGGCGTGCGCAAGATCGTGTTCGCCTCCTCGGAGACGACCTACGGAATCTGCTT
Source organism: Actinomycetota bacterium (assembly GCA_030853805.1). Classification (GTDB taxonomy): domain Bacteria; phylum Actinomycetota; class Actinomycetes; order Actinomycetales; family Dermatophilaceae; genus Allobranchiibius. The sequence continues at coordinate 794 of JALYUK010000297.1, forward strand.
CGCACAGGGCGAGCGCCGCCCGCTCTACCTGCCCGTCGACGAGGAGCACCCGACCGTCCCCGAGGACGCCTACGCCATGTCGAAGGTCGCGAGTGAGGCCACAGCGCGGTCGTTCCACGCCCGCACCGGAGCGGACATCTACGGGCTGCGGATCAACAACGTGATCGAGCCGCACGAATACACGCAGTTGTTCCCCGACTTTCTCCAGGACCCATCGCTGCGACGCCGCAACATCTTCGCCTACATCGACACCCGCGACCTGGGCCACCTGGTGGCGCGCTGCCTGCACACCGATGGGCTGGGCTACGAGGTGTTCAACGTCGCCAACGCCGACATGTCCGTCGCGGCCACGAACGATCAGGTCCGTGAGCGCTTCTACGACGGCGTGCAGGTGCGCCGCGAGATGGGCCGCGACGAGACGTTCTACTGCATCGACAAGGCACGCGATCTGCTCGGCTACGCACCCACCCACTCCTGGCGCGATGAACTGACCGACCCCGGCGCCGATGAAGTCTGAGCATGAACCCGGGTCGATGAACATGCACTTTCGCGAGAATTGCTGCTGCAGAACGCCGTCGTTCCGGGGTCTGCACAGCGCGCGACCAGCAGAGTGCATGTTGGCCGCTGCGCGCGACGCTCCGCGCGTCAGCCGGCGACGTAGATCGTGTTGGTCGACTCGCCACCGGTCAGGAAGTTGGCGAAGCTGACGACATGCGCGCCGCAGGTATCGAAGACCTGTGCCAGCAGCGCGTTGAAATCCTCATCCGGCGGGTCGTCCGACCACAGAGCGAAGACACCGCCGGGGGCGAGGTGCCGTTTCAGTTGGCGTAGCCCGTCCAGGCTGTAGAACGCGGCGTGGCTGGGGTGCAGCACGTGCCTTGGGGTGTGGTCGATGTCCAGCAGTACGGCGTCGAAGACACGGCCGGGCGCGTCGGGGTCGAATCCACGCTCGGACGCGGACATCGCGAAGAAGTCGTCGAAGACCAGTCGGGTGCGCGGGTCGCCCACCAACTCGGCGGCGCCGGGCAGTAACTCTTTTTCGTGCCACTCGATGACCTCGGCCATTGCGTCCACGACGATCATCGAACTGACGCGGACATCCTCCAATGCGGCCCGCGCCGTCCACCCCAGGCCAAGTCCGCCGACCACGACGTCCAGATGTGCGCCACAGGCCTGTGCGAGACCCAGCCTGGCCAGCTCGACCTCAGCGACGGTGAACAAACTCGACATCAGAAACTCGTCGCCGAGCTTCACTTCATAGACGTCGACCTTGAGCGTGGGCTCCACCCGGCGGCGCAGGCTGATCTCGCCGCGGGGGGTCGCACTGAAAGCCAGCTCTTCGAATCGTGCACTCACCCGACGAACGTAGTGCAGCCCCCGTGGTTAAGGATCAGGGTGGGACCCCGGCGATGGCGCTTATCTGGAGACCAAGGAGGCGCTGACCGGGCGAATGACCTCAGGAAACCGTTACCTGCGACCGGTCGAAGGCGAGGTAGCCCGCGAAGTCACGGCCGACGCGCTTGGTCGCACCGTCGTAGAGGTCGGGGTAGCTCCAGGCCGCGTCCTTGTGGGCACCGCCAGGCGTCGTGACGTCCCAGTACTGGGCGGCGCCCTTCCACGGACAGGTGTAGGCCGTCGCGCTGGTCGTAAAGAGCGCCGAATCGATGGAACTGGGCGGGAAGTAGTAGTTCCCCTCGATCGAAACGACCTCGTCCTCCGTGGCGGTAGCGACGACGACATCGTTGATGCTGACCTGCATGATCTGCTCCCTTGATTGCGGTGCTGACTCTTACGGTGAGTAGCGCCTTTCGAGCCTACGTTCCCAATCGTTGCGATCGACATGCACGTCGGCAACTCGAGCTCCGAGTACCCCGTCGTCGCCGGGGGTACGGGTAGCCGAGTCCGACGAAGTGCATGTCCGTCGCTGCACGAAACCGCCGACGCCCGTAACCGTAGGTCTGGGTCCAGCAACGGCAGCAACCCCACCCCCATCCCGGCGACGATCAGGTCCTCGACCAGGTCGAGACAGTCGCAGGTGTGGGTGAGGTGCGGTTCGAAACCGGCCATCGAGGCGATGGTCCGCACCACCTGTTCGTCCGCGACATTGCGCGGGTTGCCGATTCACTTGCTGTCGCGGTAGAGCGCGAAAAGTGGAGGCGCCGTGAGTTTTCCGTGCATCTCCGAGGTGGTCGGCACCCCGAGACTCCAGGGCGTTCCCCACATCGCGAGGATGATGAGGCCCGCGTGGGTGACTGACCGCGAGGTCGTCGATGATCGGGAGCAGGCTGCGGACGATCGCTGTGGAGAATCCCGCCACCCGCACGGCGCCCGGCGGGGGTGAGTTTCACCCGGCGCCCGACCGGCTCGAGCAACGGAGTACCCGCCTCTTGAGCCAGGGCAGCGATCTGTTGCGACACAGTCGACGTGCCGGTGCGCAGTGGACACGAATAATCGGCAACCGATTGACTTACCCTCATGAATTTCCTGAGCCGGATGCCCCCCGCTCGGCTCGGTGCCTGCGGTGCGCTGCTGTCGATGACGACGGTGCAACTGGGCGTCGCGGCATCCGTGGGCTTCTTCGACCGCATCGGCGCCGGGGGCACTGCATGGCTGCGCCTGGTCTGGGCAGCGGTGATCTTCCTGATCGTCGCGCGACCCTGGCGCTCGACGTGGACGCGAAAGAATCTGCTGACCTGCGCCGCGCTGGGCGTCGTCACCGCGGTGATGACGTTGTCATTCATGACCGCCGTCTCCCGGATCCCGCTGGGTACAGCGAGCGCGTTGGA
>JALYUK010000018.1 GCA_030853805.1 Actinomycetota bacterium
GGGCGGTTCCTCCGGTGGGTCCGGCGCGGCGGTCGCTGCGGGCATCGTGCCGGCTGCCGGAGCCAACGACGGTGGTGGCTCGGTGCGTATACCCGCGGCCTGCAACGGTCTGGTCGGGCTGAAGACCTCTCGCGGGATCGGGCCGTACGGTCCACAGACCGGCGAGTCACTGCTGGGGATGTCGACCCAGGGCGTCGTCTCGCGGACCGTCCGGGACAGCGCCGCCCTGCTGGACGCCATCATCGGCGGCGATCAGGGCGCCGGGTACGACGCGGCGCTACCGCCCGTGCCGTTCGCCGAGCTGGTCACCCGGCCACCAGGCACCCTGCGCATCGGTTACTCCTGCTCGTCCGCGATCAACGCCCACCCCGACCGCGAGGCCGTCGCCGCGGTGCAAACCGCCGCCGAAGTGCTCACCGAGTTGGGACACGAGGTGCAGGAGGTGGCGCCGCCGCACAACGACGAGGCACTGGCCCGGGACTTCCTGACCATCTGGTTCGCCCAGCTCTACGGCCAGGTCGCCGAGATCAAACGGAGGTTGAGCGCTCCGGACAGTCAGTTCGAGGCCGACACCCTGGCATGCGCCGAGCTCGGCCGGGCGGCTGGGATGCTCCCGCTGCTGCGCTCGCTGGCGAACACCAACGACTACATCCGCTCCCTCGCGGCGTTCCATCAGAGTTACGACCTGCTGCTGACCCCGACGCTGGCAAAGCCGCCTGTCGAGGTGGGTGCCCTGGAAACACCCGATCGGCTTCAGAGCGCCGCGCGGGTCGTCGCGAAAGTGCGGGCCGGCAAGCTGCTCGCGGCAACGGGCGTGCTCGACCAGATGATCGCGGACAACCTCGGCTGGGTGCCCTACACCCAGCTCGCGAACCTGACCGGACGACCTGCGATCAGCGTTCCGCTGCACTGGACCGACACCGGCCTGCCACTAGGTGTGCAATTTGTCGGACGCCTCGGCGGCGACGGGTTGCTGCTCCAACTTGCCGCGCAGCTCGAAGAGGCCCAACCGTGGTCGCACCGCTACGCCCAACTCGACAAAGATCTGGTTGCATCCGCGACGTCGCCGGCGCGTACTGCGTAGGAAGCGGGCGTTCGGCGTTCAATCGTCGGACGGTCCGGCATGTGCAGGTGCGGATCGCTGCGTCGTGCGGGTCAGCGTGGGGTGAGGGCCTGCATAGCTGCCAAAGCAGGTTTGGGGGTCAGGTTCTTCCGGAGCAGACCGAAATGGTCCTCGTGAGCGTTGCCGGTGCTCTGATCGGAGTCACGGAACCAGAACATGGCCTTCACGTACGGGTACTTTCGAGCCGTGATCTCGACGGCCTGGGTCAGGTAGGCGGCTTGCGTCTGCTCACTGACCCCGGTGTTCCACGGCTTGGCGTTGGCGGGTTGGGCCGATGACCAGCCGAATTCGGTGAACCAGATCGGTTTGGCGCCGTCCCCGTGGGCGACCATCACGTTGTGTACCGCCGGCGTGTGGGTCAGATTCCAGACGTTTCCGTCGTCGGGGGTCGACGGCGGGGCTTTGGACGGGCCTTGGAACGGATGGGTGCCCAGCACGTCGAAACAGCCGTGCGCGCCCGCGGAGTAGGCGCGTTTGAGCCACCCGTCGTCGTTGTACATGAGCCCACCGAACACGACCGGGCTGTTGGGATCGGCCTTTTTGACGGCGGGGTAGGTGTCACACAGCAGTCGCGTGTAGGTGGCGGGATTTGCGCCGACGAAGTAGCCGTTGAAGTTCGGTTCGTTCCAGATTTCCCAGGCATCCACGCTGGACTTCCAACGATTCGCGGCCCATCCAGCAGCTGCGGCGAATTGGCGGGGGTCACGGGGCGGAGCGTCGACGTTGTCCGATCCGTTCGCCCACTTCGGGGCCTGCCAGAAGGTGACCAGGATCTTGAAGCCCTTGGCCCGAGCCTGGGCCAGCACATGGTCGATGAAGGGAACCCCCCACTGCATGTCATAACCGCCGGGGTGAGGCTGCAATGTCGCCCAGCTGACGTCGATGCGCACCCACTTGACTCCTGCCGAGGAGAGCTGGTCGAGCACCCGACCGCGGGCCGCATCGTCGTAGATGCTCCAGGTGCCGTTGTACTGGACACCCAGCACCGGTAGGTCCGAGACCGGTACGGGCGGGCTGGCGGAGGGTGTTGGGAAGAACGAATTACCGGCGGGGAGTTTGGCATCCTGAGCCGCTGCGGTTTTCGCGCTGCCCCGCGATGAGGGGGAGGATGCGCTCTCGTTGTGCGCGGCACACGAGCACAGCAGGGTTGCCGCAGCGAGCGCCGCGCCAAGGCGGCGGGCGATCACACCGCTGCGTCGACCTGACGCCTTACGCGGCGGTGTTGAGTGAAGCGCTTGCACGTCCTGCCCTTCCAGCCGGATCGACTCCCACAGCTGGGTAGCCGACAAAAGCCCGGTCCGGTGCGTTGCTTGTTATTGGTGCCGCGACTCGGGAGGACGGCCTTTTGGATACCCGAACTATACAACACGTAAACTTTACGGCTGACTATTCGAGCTGGTGGGTACTCCTGGGAACAGCGACGCAGCGTAGGGCTATTGAGGCAGAAAGGCGGGGCACCTAACGCTGTTGTCGATAACCGTGAGGAATTCGTCATCACGAGGGCAGGGCATGACCCGGTGGTGATCGTGTCCCTTGACGACTGCGAGGCGTTGAAGGAGTCGGCGTATCTCCTGCGAAGCCCGGCCAATGCTCGGCGTCTGCTGGAGTCCATAGGTCGCCTCGAAAACGGCAACGGCGTGGAACGAGACCTGATCGAGTGAATCTGATCTGGGATAGGGGCGCCTGGGTTGACTACCTGTGGTGGCAGGGCCAGGACCGAAAGATACTCAGGCGCATCAGCATTTTGCTTCAGACATCGGCAGGAACGGTAATGACGGCATCGGCAAGCCGGAGCCACCCTGCGGAGGTCTGTCTAGCTCGGTATAGGAAAGAAAACCGTCGATGACCTGCTCGACCGGCTTCCCGAACTGCTTGGACCAGGTCGATTTGGATCGCTGAGGCGGCGATTCCTGAAGAGCGGTTCGGACGATCGACCGCCGCCCTGAGCGTCAGCCCGGCCCGGCCGATCCCGTCCAGGCACGACATCGGCCCGAACCGCCTCACTTACGTGTTCTGGTCGGGTCGGATACTCAGTCCTGGTGGTCGGGGGTCATCACCGCGACCTGGTACCCGTGTTCGCGCAGTCTGGCGACCAGGTCGTGGCTGTGGGAGGCGCCGCGGGTCTCTACGGTGGTCTCGATCTCGACCTCGCCGAGTGCGAGGGTGCCGGTGAGGCGGGAATGTGCGACATCGATGACGTTGCCGCCTGCGGCGCCCAGGGTGCTCAGCAACGCAGCGAGGCAGCCGGGTCGATCGGGCACGGTGACCTGCAGCGACAGGTAGCGACCCGCTGCCGATAGCCCGTGTTGCATCACCTGGGCCAGCAGCAGCGGATCGATGTTGCCGCCGGACAGCACCGCGCACACCGGCCCGTCCAAGTGCAGATCGAGGTCGAGTAGCGCCGCCACTGCCGCGGCCCCGGCGGGCTCGACGACCATCTTCGAGCGCTCCAGGCACAGCAGCAGGGCACGTGAGAGTGCGTCCTCGCTGACCGTGACGATCTGGTCGACCAGCGCTTCGACGTGGGCGAAGGTGATCGGGCTCGGCGCGCCCACCGCGATCCCGTCGGCCATGGTGGACATCTCGCGCAAGGTCACGGGATGGCCGGCTGCGAGCGACGCGGGCCAGGCAGCAGCTGCCTCGGCTTGTACCCCGATGACGCGCACCCCTGGCCGGTGTGCGCGGACCGCCGCCGCGATACCCGCCAGCAGCCCCCCGCCGCCGGTGCAGACCAGCACGGTGGCTACTTCGGGCAGCTGTTGAAGGATTTCCAGCCCGCAGGTGCCTTGACCGGCGATGACGTCGAGGTGGTCGAACGGATGGATGAACACTGCCCCCGTGCGCTCGGCGTACGTCATCGCCGCTGCGATCGAATCCTCCAGGACGGCCCCTTCCAGATACACCTGCGCGCCGTAGGCACGGGTAGCGGCCAGCTTGGGCAGCGATGCCCCGGTGGGCATGAACACAGTCGCGCCGATACCGAGCAGTTGGGCGGCCAAGGCCACGCCCTGCGCGTGGTTGCCTGCACTTGCTGCGACGACGCCCTGGGCCCGTTCGTCCGCAGACAGTGCGTGCAATCGTGTGTAGGCGCCGCGAATCTTGAATGAACCGGTGCGCTGCAGGTTCTCGCACTTGAGGTGTACGGGCACTCCGGTGTGTTCAGTCAGCACCCGAGAGGGCAGTACCGGGGTGCGCCGCACCACCGGCTCCAGCAACCGTGCCGCCGCGGCAATCCGTTCCGCACCCACAAGCTCCATACGCAGATCATGCCAGCCGGAATGATGGGAATTCATCTGGCTCAGGCAGTGCGACGAAGAGGGTGAGGACGATTCGGCGCGGTCGGGGCACCTTGAAAGTCGTCGCACTGCAGGCCGTAGCTGAGCTCCGAACGGAATGTTCGGTGGCTATGAGCCGGGCAATTGAATCCTCTGGGCTACGTGATACGCCGATAGTCGCGCGCGGTCCTCGTCATCATGGCCTCGAGGTGTGCTTTTACGCTTCGCGGGCTTCCTACCGTCCACCGATCACCGCAGGAAGAGTGCGGACTGCGGGCGAGCGGGGGAAGCTCACAGGTCACTCACGAGATTCGGAGCCTGCCAGACAGCGTCAAACCTTCGTAGGCCCGTCGGGGTCCCACCCAAGACGGCGTAGCTCCGGGATCTTTCGCAGGCCTCTGACCTGGGCAAGCGTGTGGTGCCCCCGGCATGATTCGAACATGCGACACCCGCTTTAGGAGAGCGGTGCTCTATCCCCTGAGCTACGAGGGCGGGGCAGATCGGCCACTCTACCGGGCGGTTCGAACCAGCCGATCAGGGAGCGAGCCAGATCCCTGCCCCTGCCCGCCCCAGAAGCACCGTGGTGCACAGTGGGAGGCTGTAACCATGCGGCACGTCGGGCGTTTCAGCGGTTCGAATGGGCGGCGTTGACCCGTCATGGCGCAGATCACCGACGCGATGCTGGCCGAGCTCACTGACGACGAACGCCGCGCCTTGATGCTCCGCTTGGAGGAGTCGGCAAGACGGGAGGGGCCGATGCGAATCGACCTACCCCAGTCGCGTCGAGTGCTGATCAGTCGCCGGTGGTTCCTGCGAATCCTTGCAGGCTGCTGCGTGCTGCTGGTGCCGTGGATCGCGGTGCTGGCGGTGATGTTGCCGCGTGAATACGTCGCCGGGCATTGGCGACTGACCTGGACCGGTTTCGACCTCGCGTTGCTCGCCGCGCTGTGCTGGGCGGCCTGGACGCTCTGGCGACGCCGACCGATCGCTATCGCCGCGACCATTGCGGCCGCGACGCTGCTTCTGACCGATGCCTGGTTCGACGTGACGACCTCTGCAGGCGGCAGCGACCTGGTCACCAGCGCCCTGACCGCTGTGCTGATCGAGATCCCGTTGGCAGCTGCCCTGCTGTTGGTCTCTCGGCGGGTGCGTCGCGCGGTCACCCGCGTCTACAGCTGACCGGCAACGAACGCATCAGTGACGTCGCAAGCGCTGCATCAAGGTCCGGGTCGACTCACCAATGTCCTCCGCGTACGCCTCAGTGGCGAGCCGGATGCCGTGTTGCTCACCTTCCTCGGCCGCCATCACACCCTCGGGAGTGATGGGCTCCAGCTGCTCCGCGTGCACGTCGCCGGTGCGTAGGTCGATCTGCTCATTGGTGTAACGGATCAACACGGTGAGCGTTGCGGCCACGGGCACGGCCAGGAATGCTCCAGTAATTCCAAAAGCTTCGCCGCCGAACGCTACCGACACCAGCACCACGCCGGGGTGCAACTCCATCGAGCGGCTCTGGAAGATCGGCGACAGGATGTGCCCCTCCAGCTGCTGCACGAGCACGATGACCGCCAACAGGATCAGTGCCTTGGTCAGCCCGACGGTCACCAGCGCGACCAGCACGGCGAGCACCCCGGCGACGAAAGCGCCCACGATGGGGATGAAACCGCCGAAGAACGTCAGCACGATCAGGGGCAACGCCAACGGCACGCCCAGCACCCAGAGGCCGACGCCGATACACATCGCGTCGATTGCACTGACGATCGCCTGCGCCCGGATGAAGCCGCCGAGCGTGCTGTAGGACCGGGCGAGCGCCTCGGTCAGATGGGCGCCGGCCCCACGCCCGGCCATTCTGCGCACCAGCGGCAGGAAGCGGGGGCCGTCCTTGATGAAGAAGAACGTGAGGATCAGCGCGACCAGGAAGGTGACGATGAGGTGGGTGGCGACGGTCGCGCCGGACACGACGCCGTTGGTGATCTGGTCGCCGCTGGCCTGCAGTTTGCCGGTGACTGCCTCCACTGCGCCGTTCAGTTGTTTGGAGCTGAAGTTGAACGGATCTTGTTCCAGGCGCATCTGAAGGTCTTTCACACCGGCGATGGCTTTGGTCGTCAGCGTCGGCCACTGTGAGTTGACGTTCGCACCGATGAGCGTGAATATCCCGCCGATGACCGCGAATGTCCCCAGCATGGTGCCGGCCGCCGCGAGAGCCGGGGGTAGCCCGTGCTTGCGTAACCACCGTGCGGGTGGCCAGAGCACCGTGGAGACGATCAGGGCCAGAACGACCGGCAGGATCGCGCTCCAGAAAATGCCCAACAGGGTGAGCACGGCCCATACGCCGGCGAAGATCACCAGCATCCGCAGCGACCAACTCGCCGTCCACCGCAAACCCTGCGAGATGACCTGGGAGCGGTCCAGGCCGATGTTGGGGGAGCGGTCCAGAGCATCCTGGCGCGACTCGGTCGTGCCAATCTGCACGTTCGGCATCTCCAAGGACGCCGGGCCGGGCCTCTTGGTCATCGGTGTCCCTCTCGTCGTGGCGTACGGCGGTTCGCGGTCCAGCCAAGCAGGTCCAGGCGCACATTAGGTCATGCGCAGCCGCCGATCGTCGGCCAGCAGCAGTAAGCGCTGTCTACGAATGGGTAACCTGGCGTCGTCCCGGCTGGGGACAACGATGACACGGACGCGGGCCGATCTGCGCGCACCACCCGGCGGCGCCGATCGACAGGCCCCGTATCCGGCATCGGCAGCCGGCGACCTCACCGGCGTTTCCCTCGGCGTCCACCCTGAGCGCGGCTGAGCCGTGCGGCGGTCGAGCCCGGATAACCTTGCACGGTGACAGAGGTGGAGACAGGCGAGCGTGGCCCAGCCGACGAATCCGCTTCCAGCGAGATCGTTGCCGCCGCCGTGGCGGGGTGGCAACGGCAGCTCGTGGCGATCGGGGGACCCAACTCGCTGTTGTGGGCCGGCGGCAGTGACGAAGCCCTGCGGCTGGACCTGACCGCCGCTCACCCGGCCGGACTGGCGCGACTGCTGTCCTCCGGCACGGTGCGTCTCTCGCAGCTGTTCCGCGAACCCGCCGCGCGCGAACGGGTGCTCAGCCAGGCCCAGCAGCTGCAACAACTCGCCGACCGGTTGTTCGACGATTTCGGCCTCTCCTGCTGCTACCTGGCCTCCGGGACCGCGAGCTGGCCCTGGCGGGGTGTCGACCGCACCCCGCACGCCCCGGTGCTCCTGCGGCCGTGCTCCCTGCGGTCAGTTGCCGGTGACCTGCAACTGACCATGTCCGACCGGCTCGAGGTCAACCCGGTACTGACGGCCACCTTGCGTGAGTTCGGTGTCGAGGTCGATGAAGATGCGGTACTGCGGGCAGTCAGTGGTGACACCGACGTCATCCCCCGGGCGGCGTACGGCGTTTTGCGGCAGGCGTGCGCTCAGGTCCTGGACCTGCACATCGAGCCGCACCTGACGGTCGGGGTCTACAGCGATTTCAAACTCCCACTCGTGCGCGATCTACCCGGTCAGGCGGACACCATCGGGCACGCCGAAATCGTCGCTGCCCTGGCCGGTGAGCCGGAGGCAATCGCAGCTGTCAGCGCGGTGCCGCCGGAGTACGCCGAGCGCAACCCCGCGGATGAGTGGCTGGCCGTCGACCTGGACAGCGCGCAGCAGGACATCGTCGATGCTGTACTCGCCGGAGCGGATCTATGTGTGGTGGGGGCCGCGGGCACCGGCAAGACCCACACGATCGCCGGCCTCATCGCCGCGATGGCCGGCGCCGGGCGCCGGGTCCTGTTGGTCGCGCAGTCCCGTGGCTCGATCGAGGCCGTCCAGGCGCACCTCGCGACCGAGGGACTCGCCGATGTGCTGCTCGATCTGGGCTCTGACTGCGCCCCGGAACAGACGCTGGACGAGCTGCGTCAGGTGCTGCGGTCCGCCGAGGGTGTCACGGAGCAGGTGCCCGTTGTCGACCTGGACGTCCAGGCGCTGCGCGAGCGGGTGCAGCAGCACTGGACGCTGATGCACGAGCCGCTGACATCCTGGGGCGTCACGTTGGACGAAGCCCAGGAGCGACTGACGCGCCTGAGCAAGCGGACGCCGCCACCTCGCTCGCGGGTCCGACTGCACGGACCGCAGCT
>JALYUK010000039.1 GCA_030853805.1 Actinomycetota bacterium
GCGGCACGCCGCGCGGGGCGGGAGCCAGACCGGAGAGTTCGAAGTTGCCGAGCGGCTTGTTGGCCTTCGCGATCTCGCGCTCACCCTGGTAGACCTGGATCAGCACGCTCGGCTGGTTGTCCTCAGCGGTGGAGAAGACCTCGGAGCGCTTAGTCGGAATGGCGGTGTTGCGCTCGATGAGCTTGGTGAACAGCCCGCCCTTGGTCTCGATGCCCAGAGACAGCGGCGTGACGTCGATCAGCAGGACGTCCTTGCGCTCGCCCTTCAGCACACCGGCCTGCAATGCTGCGCCGACCGCGACGACCTCGTCGGGGTTGACGGTCTTGTTGGGCTCCTTGCCGCCGGTCAGTTCCTTCACGACCGCGGCAACGGACGGCATACGGGTCGACCCACCGACCATGACGACGTGGTCGATGTCGGCGATCTTGACGCCGGCGTCCTTGATCACGTTCTGGAAAGGCGTCTTGGTGCGCTCCAGGAGGTCCTTGGTCATCTGCTCGAACTGCGCACGGGTGATGGTCTCGTCCAGGTGGATCGGACCGTTCTCGCCCATGCTCAGGTACTGCAGGGAGACGTTGCTGCTCGTGGAGGAGGACAGTTCCTTTTTCGCCTGCTCCGCACCGTCACGCAGACGCTGCATGGCGATCTTGTCCTTGGCCAGGTCGACACCGGTCGTGTTCTTGACCGTGGTCAGCAGGTGCTCGACGATGCGCTGGTCCCAGTCATCGCCACCGAGCTTGTTGTCACCGCTGGTCGCACGGACCTGGATGGTGGAGAAGCCGTCCTCGGGGTCCTTACCAACTTCGAGCAGGGACACGTCGAAGGTGCCGCCACCGAGGTCGAAGACCAGGATGAGCTCGTCTTCCTTGCCCTTGTCCAAGCCGTACGCGAGTGCGGCGGCAGTGGGCTCGTTGACGATCCGCAGCACGTTGAGGCCCGCGATCTCGCCGGCTTCCTTGGTGGCCTGACGCTCGGCGTCATCGAAGTAGGCCGGCACGGTGATGACCGCGTCAGTGACGTCCTCGCCGAGGTAGGCCTCTGCGTCGCGCTTCAACTTCTGCAGGATGCGCGCCGAGATCTCCTGGGGCGTGTACTTCTTGCCGTCGATCTCCTGCGACCAGTCGGTGCCCATGTGGCGCTTGACGGATCGGATGGTCCGGTCGACGTTGGTGACGGCCTGGCGCTTGGCGATCTCGCCCACCAGCACGTCACCGTTCTTGGCGAACGCGACGACGGACGGCGTCGTACGGCCGCCCTCTGCGTTGGCGATGATTTCCGGGTCGTTGCCCTCCAGGACGGCGACCGCGGAGTTGGTGGTGCCGAGGTCGATGCCTACCGCACGTGCCATGGGTGATGCTCCTTCATTCTAGGTGCGCCGCTCGCTGTGGGCGTCGCGTTCGTTGTATTCGCCGAGTCGTTTCGGACCCGATGGGCCTTCTGCTGCTGGCCGCAACCCTTGTTTGGAGCGCCCTGTCGGGTACTGCCTACTCGGGTTGACTGATCTAGACTCAACTCTCTTTCGCCCCGGTTTGTCAAACTGATGCTCATCGAAGTTGCGCTCACTAGGCTCAACCTCGGTTGGGGGCATGTTGTTCCCGACACTCGCGCATCGTTGCGAGTGGAGCCCTACGACGGGTCTGACACATCGATCACGATGGGGGTGTCCGGTCGAGTTCGCCAATGTTTGATCGACAAAGATCTTTAGAGGAATCTCTGCGGCAACAATGATGACTTCAGATGCCCAAGAAGTGCCGTCATTCGAGGATTGAGAACAAATGAAGCAAGGACGTCAGGCTTGAGTCGATGACATGGTCGTCGAGGTCGGCCTGTCTGATCCCATGGTTAAAAACGCTACTCAGAAACCCGTTGAGATCATCTCGGTGCGTGCGCGGACGTTCTGGGTTGCCGGCGTGGACGTCAACATTGGGCCCGACCGGAAAGGCCCACCGACGCCACCAGCCCCCATCCGTTGAGTTGAATCGGCAACGAACGCTGGACACCTCGGGGCACTGAGACTCACGTCCTCACCGAGGACCAGGCATCCTCACGGATGTTGGCGACGTGCTTCACCTCCAGCTCCCTACCCTGCTCACTGAGGAACCCGCTGCTAAACGATCGGTGACCGGAAGGAGAGCCGCGCGGTCGCCGTAGTCAGTCGTCGAACCTGACGGACGCCCTCAGAGTGCCGGGGTCGAAGTCTCGGGTTTCACATCACGAGCCGGAGCCAGCGCAGGTTGGGGTAGTGCCGTAGAAGCAGGCCATCCAGGCCGAATCGGCGCCCGGGGGCAGTGATGATGAAGAGGACTCCGAGGATGAGCAGGAGGTAGTTCTGCCCGATCGAGTCGGCTCCCCCGCCGGCTGCCGCTAGGAGATTCGCCAGTGCCGATAGGGCGGCTACGAGACCTCCGATCCTGGTGAGCAGGCCCAGAAGCAGGGAAATACCGGCGGCAGCTTCCCCGAGAAAGATGATCCACGCCCAGAAGCTCGCATTGTCGTAGATGGTGGTCGCGACAAAATGTCCGATCCGTGGGTAGAGCGAGTGGGCGGCGAATCCCGTCGGGCCGCTGATACGGGCTTTCAGGAAGGCTCCGGATAGGAAATAGCTACCTACCTTGGAATCTGCGCCGAAGAAGGCGCCGTTTACCCAGGGCCATGAGGTCAGGATGCGCAGGGCGACCAGCGCGACGACCGCGCCCACGGGTCCGTTGCGGACAACGTTGCGTGCCCGGCGCTCAGGGGTGCCGTTACCTGCGGTCGTAGCGCCTGCCTTGAGATGAGTCATCTACGTGCTCCTTATTCGCAGAGCTGGGTTCGTCATCCCCAGATCACCGTGTGAATGCCTGGGCCCACCCACACCAGGATGATCGCGAGGACCCCGAAAACCAGTCCGGCCACCAGGGGGCTGATGCTGACCTCAGATCGTCGTACCTGCGACCACGCGGCCACCCCCGCAAGAACCGCCAGTACCCCGAGCCCAAACCCGACCCAAGTGCTGGAAAACAGGGCTATCGGAGCGAGCAGCCCGGCTCCTAAAGTCAGTAGAGCCAGGCGCGGCTGACCGGTGAATTCATCGCCATCGCGATCTGAAACGAGCTCTTCGATATGGGTGTCTGTCATCGCTGTGTTCTTTTCAATCCGACCCAGATCAGCAACGGTTGGGAGATCACGTCAGAAGGGAGGTCACCGGACTGAGGCACCAGGTGAGGGCATGAGAGCTGTGATGGGAACCTTGGAACCTGCGTAACGGTGGTGTTGCCATTGTGTGGGCGCGGAGTGACTACCCCTGCGGTGCGGCGGCGGACGGCCGGACCATTCCCGAACTGGCTGATCTGATCAGCGCTTTCAACGCTACACCCCACTGCGAGCCGTCGACGATGAAGTCCGAGCGTTCTGCGGGCAGCTCAGCTGCGACCCCACCCACCGAAACGTCGTGCCACTCGGCACCTTCGTCGGTCGGCCGATCCCACCGCTGATACCGCCCCGGGCCGACCCGCACGAAGCGGGTCAAGAACCTGACTGATCATCCGTTACCGATCCCAACCCGTCGCCGACGGGCGAGCGAAGTCGTCCAGACACACGACCGTGGACACGAAACCATCATGGACTGTGCGGTCACCATCCGGCGTCAACCATGCCAACACCCGGTCCGTGAAGCGCGCTGCACAGTCAATGACCAGTACCCCGCTTGTCGATCGGTGATGGGAACACGGGATCGGCCCACGGATCGTCAGCATTCTTCGTCTGCTGCCTGGGGCGAGCTGGCTACTGCTTGCTGGTCTGGCTTTCTGGCGACGATGGTGAAGGTGCACGGAACCCGTTCACGCTCCGCTTCCGGCCAGCTGAATCGTTCTCCCTCAGCACTCACCATGCGAGGGGAGAACTGCCACGGCAGGGTGCGTCCCTCATCCAGCCTTTCGATGACCAGGCCAGCGCTCAGCAATGAGCCGACAATTTCGGATAGTGGGTGGATCCATTCGTACGTGCGGTCATGATCGACCGTGCCCGTACCGACATACGTTGAGTTGTCCTGGAAAGTTTGGGCTCGCTCCGACGCGAAGTACCGGTTCGTCATCCGCAGGTCCGGAGCTTTTTCATCCAACGCGTACATCACGGGGTGGGCGTCGCGAATGAAGAAGACACCACCCGGCTTCAGCAGGGCACTGATGTGACCGGCCCACCTGCCCAGGTCAGCCAGCCAGCAGATGGTCCCGATACTGGTGTAGACCACGTCGAACTCGTCGTCGATGAGTGCGCTGGCTTCCAGCACATCCCCCTGAACCCACTTGATGTCCGTGCCGGTGGCTGCGGCCAACCGGCGGGCGGCCGCAAGAGATGCGGAAGAAAAGTCCAGACCGGTCACCTTCGCGCCGCACCGGGCCAAAGAGATTGTGTCGGTACCAATGTGGCATTGCAGATGCATCACGTCCGCGCCCGCCAGGCCACTACGGTGCAGGTGCTCACGGAGCACGGGTAGGTCGTCGGCGACGACCGTCGAGATGTACCCCTTGTCCTGTACATAACGATCAACGCCGTAATCGACCTCGTGCAGCGCAGCACGATCATCCCAGTTTTCCCGGTTCGTCTCCCGCGCCGACTCCCAACTGATGTCGACCTCAGAAGAATTACCCATGACCGAGACAATATCGAGCACGACCGAACTCACATGCCTCGTGCAGACGTTGTCGCATCCGGTCCCTGGGGGGTCGCGCTGTCATCAGCAGACGGGACGCCGTGTTGGGAGGCGGCGATAGGTTGAGTCGATGGCATCTACTGAATGGTCGGGATGCTGCCGCCCCGATGTGACTGAAGTTGAGATCGTCGGTGGCCTCGAGAAGAGGGCGCTGGTCATCTCGGACCCCGACCCTTCATGGCTACCAAGATTCGCTGAGCACGAGAACCGGGTCCGCATCGCTCTCGGTGCTACGGCGCGCAAAATAGAGCACATTGGGTCGACGTCGGTCCCAGGCCTGGCTGCCAAGCCGATCATCGACATTCTCGTGCTCGTTGATGACATCACGGCAGAGGAGTATTACCTCGAACCACTCCTGAGTGCTGGCTATCAGCTTCGGGTGCGCGAACCTGGGCACCGGTTGGTTCGGACACCCACGTTGGACGTGCACATTCACATCCTCGAATCAGGCGACGTTGCCGGGTCTGACTACTTACTGTTCCGGGACCACCTCCGCCGAGACAGCGCAGACCGCGTGCTCTACGAGCGCACCAAACGGGAACTCATTCGCTGCGACTGGGCCGACATGAACGCCTACGCGGACGCGAAGACGGCGGTAATCACGCAGATCAAGGAACGCGCCCGAGGGTGACCCCGTTCGCGGTCCACATACCCGCGCAGCCCACATACCCGCGCAGCCGACCGGGTTGCCGATCGTCCTACGGTCGAACGCGGGCAGTCCACACGGTGGCCACTGACTTTCGGCTCTACGCTTCGGCCATGCCGGAGAACCAAGATGGCTCGTATCGCGACCGGATGGATTCGGCTGTTCGGAGCAATCGAGGACGGCGCTTGTCGATCTGCGCGATCAACCTCGTCGTAACTTTCTTTGGGCCGGTGGTGGTGCGGCGATTTTTCCACAGTTCCACCGCGGCCAACATCGTCTGGCTCGCACTGGTGATCATCGGTCTGTGCGTCCTGGTCCCGATGAGCTGTCGATGGTTTCGAGGTCTGGCCAGCGTCACAGACCCGTATCTGGACCGCGACAAGAGCCCGAGATAGGCCACAGCGGCCCACCCTGTTCCTGTCGGCGCACTGAAAAGCCCCAGCATGTCGCGGTCTACCCTGGGACGAACCGGGCCAGGTGAAGCTGCCCTCCCTGACGGGCCAGCGAGGCCGTCCAGGTCAGCGATCCCGTTACGGCGCAGGTCGGATTCAGTTTGTTCGATGAAGACATGTGGACGACTTTTGAAACAGTGGCTCGCGTGGGTGATGTCGAAGTACCTCTGACGGGTGGGATGTTGACCGATGGTGTCGTCCGGGTGGGTAATACCGTGCGGCGTCCCATGGGTGACCATTCGGATCTGGTCCACACCGTGTTGAGGCACTTGGAGCAGGTCGGCTTTACCGGTGCACCTAGATTCCTTGGTGTCGATGAGCAGGGCCGGGAGATGCTGACCTTCGTTGAGGGTGAAGTTGCGGGTCAACCGTGGCCGCAGTGGGTGGCTGACGACGACCGCGCGGCATCCGTCGCACGGTTGCTGCGCGCCCTCGACGATGCGATGCGACCTCTTGGTCTGCCGGCGGGGACCTCACAACCGGTCTCTTGGCCGGGTGTGCCGGATCGGCCCGGACCACCGCCG
>JALYUK010000072.1 GCA_030853805.1 Actinomycetota bacterium
ACACCGTCCAGCAGCTGGAAGCCGACATCCGCGGCTGGATCAAAGACTGGAACACCCACCCCAAGCCCTTCATCTGGACCAAGACCGCCGACGAGATCCTCGAATCCCTCGGACGGTTATTGAAACGAATCTCAGGCGCAGGACACTAGCCTGTCCCACAACCAAGGAAGTGGGATGCTCGCCCGACCACCCCGCGAGCCGCATGTGAAGCTTCGTGAAGTTGTCACTGGATTCGCTCGCGTAGTTGTCACCGCCGAACCTATACGCAGCACCAGAGGCTCCGTGGGTGCGACGGCGACGTCCCGGTAGCCGATGGCTTCTGCGGGGCGCGGACGTCGCACCCGCCGAGCCCTTGTCATTGCGTAGACCCTCGGGAACCATCCACAGACGCCGTCAGGCCCGCTGAAACCGCCGCGGCAAACACCATCGGGCAGACCCATCAACGATCTGGCTGGGATCGGTGAGTGCGCAGTGCGGTGCCAATCTTGCCCAGCAGCCGAACGGCGTGGAAACCCACGACCGCTCCGATGAGCAACGCAACCGCCGGGTCCAGCCAAAACCAGCCGCCGACCGCCAGAATGACCGCCCCGGCGACCGCCACACCCGCCGCCGTCGCAGCATCACCGGCGGTGTCCGGCAACACCGCCCGCATATTCAAATCTTCGTCGCCGTCGTTGTCGTCGATGTCGCCACCGAGGATCAGCGCACCGCCGAGCATCACCACTGCGGCGACACCACTGACGACGAGCACCGGCAAACCCTGGACATGCCGGGTCCCGCCGAGCAACCGGACCGCCGAGCCCACCACGATCAACACACTCAAAATCAGCAACCAGCCGGCGTTGACCGCCGCCGCCCACGTGGTCGCCGCGACATATCCGCGGGGACGCCGTTGCGTTGGCGGTCGGGCCGCCAACCAGATCGCCAACAACGACACCCCGATCGCCGCGGCGTCCGCCAGATAATCGGCACCTTCGGCGAACACCGCCAACGAGTTGGCAGTGACCCCCACCACCAGCAAACCTGCCACCAGGACCAGATTCAACACCAGAACCAGACTCAACCGCTGCACCCGTGTCACCACGCTGAATTTACCCGTGGCTAGAGCGATGACCGGAAGCCGAAGGCTCTACGGCGACCGGAACCATCCTCCGAGGCGACCGAGGACCAAGAGCATCATTGCCTCGTTTGGGGATCGTCTACGGGACGATGGCGTCGGCCCCGATCTCGACGAGGAGCGCAGGATCAATAAGCTTGCTGACCTCGACCATGGAGGTTGCCGGGCGAATCTTGCCGAACACTTCTCCGTGTACCCGCCCGACCTCCTCCCACCGGCTGATAGCGGTCACGAACATCCGGGTCCGTACGACGTCCTGCAGCTGAGGCCCTGCCTGCTCGAGTGGGAGCCGAATTCGCCGCAAGACCTCCCGCGTCTGCTCTGCGATGTCGTCTCCGCCGATCACGCCGCCGCCCTCTGCTGCTGCCGTCGTACCGGCGACCGACACCCATGGGCCGACTCGCACCGCACGTGAATAGCCGACCACCGACTCCCAGCGAGCGCCCGACGAGACCATCGGCCGCTTCAGCACAACCTCATCATGAGCCGAGGCGGCCCCGGGTGGGCCGTTATTTGGCCAGGCCGGAGATGAGGTTGATGGAGGCGGCGATGATGACTGCGCCCAGTGGGAAGGAAAGCCACGCGTGGCGTAGGGCGGTGCGGCGGATGTCTTTGGTTTGCAGGTCGGTGTCTGACACCTGGAAGGTCATCCCGATGGTGAAGGACAGATACGCAAAATCACTGTACTGCGGCGGAGCTGACTCGTTGAAGTCGATCCCGCCCGGTGTGCCGGTGTAGTACAGGCGCGCATATTTAAGGGTGAACACGGTGTGGATGAGGGTCCAGGACACGAAGACTGAGAACACCGCGAACCCGGCCTGCACATATTTGTCGTTGCCGGCGGCGTGTCCGGCGCCGAACAGGACGACGCCGACAGCGATGAGGCTGGCGACGGCGGCGCCAAGCAGGATCAGGTCGGAGGCATCTCGCCCGGGGTTTTCGCGGAGGGCGTGACTGTTGGTGGTCGGGCCGTCCAGATTCCAGATGGTGATCCACATCCAGAGGCAGAACAGCACCGCGAGTACGTCCCAGCCGATCAACGGCGCGGCCCGGCCGGCGCCGACCGCCTCGGCGGCGGCACCGACGAGGACGCCTGCGATCAAGGACACCAGCAGTTTGCTGCGGGCACTGCTGAAACGACCGGCGGATCTTATCGTGGCTGTAGCATCCTCGGGCACGTCCAGATGGTGTCACCGAAGGACAGCACCAGCGGCTTCGACAGGCCGAGGGGATCCACCTTTGCGTAGGGCCATCCCGATCATCCGGGACCAACCGCTGATCAGCGACTGGTGGCCGTCCGGTCGCCGATGCTCCTGCGGGCCGTCGTGGTAGGGCAGCCTCGTCGAAATTGTTCGCCTTTGATGTGGTCGCCCACGAAGACGTCAGCGATCGCGATCGGCGAGCACGTAGTCGAGCAGCGGCGTGAGGGTGTCGTATTCGGCGATAGGAGCGGGCAACGCGCCGCGGTCCAGGTGCAGTCGGTTGTGCCACCAGACCGGCAGGCCGACGCTGGCGGCACCCGGGAGGTCGAACCGTGATCCAGCGACGAATAGCACTCGCTCGGGAGGCAGGTCGAGGCATTGAAGAGCATGCAGGTAGGGCTGAGGTCGCGGCTTGTAGGCGCCGGCGTCCTCAGCCGTGGCGACCACATCCAGGCCCACACCCAGGCGCGCGGCGGCACGATGCCCAAGCTCGTTCGAGCAGTTGGTGACCACGCCGACCCGCACCGCACCTGACAGATGTTCAAGGACGGATGGCGCCTCCGGCCAAGGCTGCAGTTCGTCCCAGCGAGCGGTCAGCCGGAAAGCCAACTCGTCGTCGAGGCCTTCTGCTCGCGCTGCCTGGGCGACGACCGATTCGTAAGGCACATAGTCACCGGTCGCGTAGGTCAGCTGCAAATATCGGTTACGCCATCGACGCCCGGTCGGGGGGTCGCCAGCGACCGCGTCCCAGAGTGACCACGAATCAACAAGCGCCGACAGCAGGTCGAACAGCACAGCCTCGTAACGGTCGGCCTGGCCCCCGCGAGTTTCGGCCATTTGCTCGATCACGGCATTGACGATATCCGCAACTATCGTTCCGCAACTGGAATCTCCTACGGTGACGATTCGGCTGCTGCAACCAAGATCGTTCCCGTCCCGATCGGGGATCCTCAGCCGGACAAGCGCACGGATCGCGGCCTGAGCGTAGGTTGCCGGCAACCTACTTCTTGGCTTGACCAGGTCCAGGTCGTGCGTACCGCTACACGTGAAAGGACAGGGCCACGTCGAGCGCAGCCTTTTGGACTCGCTGCTCTCGCCTTGAGTTCAGGTATGTGAGTACGGCCTCGGCGGCCTTCCCAGAGCCCGCCCCGACCAAACCGGGTATTAGTGATCCACCGGCCACGAAGCCGGCGAAAGACCCGATGGCGGAGAGAGTGAGTGTTCGCGACGTGACCTTGGCGGCCGTCATCGCCGGGGACTTAGCCGCCGCCTTCTGGAGCCGTCGCGTCACCCCGGCAAGCTCATCGTTCAACATCTCGTTCGCAGTCGACGTCCAACGCTCGCTCTCCGGCAGCTGTTCGACTTCCGAAAGGGCAGTTCGCAAGGCCACTCGCCACTCATGCCATGCATCCTCGTTGGAACGGAGGCGGACAAGACTCTCGACGGGCAGACCAACATCCGGCACGGGAACCCGGACCAAGTCCTGGAGTCTCAGTGATTCCGTCCGCCTGGAAAGGATTGCGCCATTGGCTATAGCAATCTTCGCGAGCACGTCCTCAAGCTTCGTCCGGGACAACGCGTGAACTGACCCAGCACCGGCGATGACGGTTCGCAACGCGAGGCCAAATTTGTTGAGTAGGGAGAAGCTAAACAATTCCTCGTCCCAGGAACCTCCATGCTGGCGCGCCGCCGACGAAAGCTCATCGCCGTATTCGTGCAACAATTTTTCTTCAATGACTTTGGGACCAAAAAGTCCGAGGTTGCGAGATGGATGCCTCTCACGGGTTTCAACCCGAACAAATTGGAGGCCGTCATTCGCGAGAGACTTCACCTGCATTAGACCTTCGAAGAGTGATGCAAGCCCTTCTGGGTGCTGCCGGAGGTTGCTGTGAATGAACGGCTCTTCAATCGCAACCTGATCGGCGAACATTAGGATGCGAACAGAAGCGGGGATCCGACGAAACTCATCTTCGTTCTGGTAGGAGTCGCTTCCAGTTTCGAGCAGCAGGGGTCTGAGTTCGCCAGATGCGAGCGGCGGAAGCGTTCCGAAATGTCTGGCCGATTCTAACGCAGCGAACTCGACGAATTCGCGCACGTGAGCAGCTGGAGCGCCCCGAACGCGCCTAATTAACTCCGCGCTGAGGGGCTCCCCCCACCAATCCGAGATGATGGTCCAAGGATCTACTTCATACACCGAGCATTCACCCCGTCGCGTCCGGTCAGCGGGTTGTAGTTTTCAAGCCCAACGATTACGGCAGCGGGTGACTGCCTTATCGCTTACAACAACAGTACCCGTTAAGCGAGCTGACAGGGCTCTCTCATCGGCGGATCAGACGTCCCACAAGGCGAACGTCCTCCGGGAACGCTGCAGGTGGCCGGGGTGCATGTTGCCGAACCGTCCCGTAACACCTGTCCGGTGACAATTCCCGCAGAGGTACCACCTACGGGACGACCACGACCTGGCTGGACATCGAACCCCGGGAAACCCGGCTGCACGTCGGCGCGATCTTCGCCGCGCCCGACCCCGCCGGATGGGTCCAGGACATGGTGGTCGACGTTCCCTGGTCGGTCACCGCGCCTATCCCCGCCGGCGACGCCGTCACCCAGGCATACGCCATCATCGCCACCCAGGTATTCCCGCGCAGCTAGCACACACGAACACGCGCATGCATACACGCACGCTCGCATACGCGCATACGCGCGTACGAGACAAGAGACACCGTGACCGGCTAGGCAGAGCCATCCACTCTGCCGGGCTGAGTGATCTCAGAGTCCAGAGAGCACAGCCCGGCGCTGCTCCGCCCATTCCTGTTCGCTGATGCGTCCGGAAGTACGCAGTTGATCGAGAACGGCTAAGCGCTGCGAAGTCGCATCTACAGCGCTTGTGGCGGCAACATCGTGGGAACGGTCAGCAGGTCGCACGAACCTCGATGCGATGGCAAATACGCAGCCGTACAGCACGACCCAGATCGCGCAGGCTACGCCGGCCACCGCCATCCAGTGACCGACCCATGCTTGGTCGCCGTCAGCATTCTGGTTGTCGAACCGAGCCTCATACACATAGATGCCACTCAAGATGATGATGAGCAGTATTGGCAAAATTAGGCCGCGCAGCCAACGTCTGGATGCAGCAGGTGACCACGGACTGGATGCGCTCATCGTCGGACGCTAGCACCAGCCATGGCACGGTGAATGTGGACGATGACGATCGACTAGCCCATATCAGATCTAACACTCACCGCAACACCCACGAAATGGCCAACCTCATGATCTGTCTGACCCACCACTGCGCCGACACTGCGCGGGCCACGCGTTCGCGGGTGGCGAGGTCATTACTGATAGACCCCTTATCCGTCCGGCGGGGTCGGTTTCCGAGTCCGGCACTCGGAACCGGTCTTTGGTAGCGCATGCAAGGATTTGCCCTGTGGGCAAGCTGAGCGAACATCTCACCGCCGAGAAGGTCGAACTGCTGAAGATCATCTGGGAGCCAATACCTCTTTCTCTGTCGGCGGTGTATCCGCCCGGTTGGCCTGTCTGGGATTACGTGTCTCGTCGGATGCACCGCACTTTCCCGCAGCTGACCGACGCGAAGGTGGTGCTCCAATCTTTGCCGACCGTGCGTGTGCCCACCCGCTTCAATCAGGACTACGGGCTGGTGTGGACCAGCCACCACTCCTCGGTCCCGCCGTCGCCGGATGAACGGATCGGCCTCACCGTCGCCGGGCTCGCAGCGCTGGCACAAGCCGGCGGCGTCAACGAAAATGTCCCAAACGAACTCGCCGTGGTCATCGGTCAGCTTGCGGACCGGGAGGACCACCTCGAACCCAACCCGCACGAGGTCGTCACCAGTGATGTGCCTCTTGCCGACTACACCCAGTGGTTCGCGCAGCGCCAGCGTGAACGCCCCTACGTGGTGCCCGACCGGGTCCTTGCTGATGTCCTGGTCCACGAGTACGCCCCGGTGGGCCTGCTGAATGTGCACGACGAGACCGGGCACCAGGTCCAGCTCGGACGGATCAGCCTCCGCCGGTATCTGGGTGTGGCATCGGCCCAGGACTACCTGATACAGATCGACGAGCAAGACTCGGCCTTCGAAACCATCACCTACAGCTCGCCACTGACTCTTGTGCAGACCTTTGACTATCTGGCCTACGTTCTCGCCGCTGATCCGTCGTGGGGGCCAAAGCGGCTGATCAACGCGCCTGACCTGCAGTCAGCTGCCGCTGTTTCCGCAGCGGTGTCCAACCGCCACGAGTACGAGACTGCGCTAAGCGGGTTGTGCACAGTGATCGACCAGCTCGGTGTTCCCGAAATCTCCAAGGCGCGTCTTGACGTTGAGTTCAACGGTCAGCAGCCGCCCAGCGTCAATCGTCTGCAGGACTGGCTCAGTCAGCGGCTGCAGGGCACCGACGGGCTTGAGCGGGCGGCTGGTGCGATGAAGGTCCTGCGCGCGGTACGCGAGAACAGGAAGGAGGCGCAACACAGCTCGGTCAGGACCCGACAGAGCGCGATGACCTCGCGTCCACAGCTGGGTATTCCTGAGGCCATCTCAGTTTGGTCTGCCGCGTGGCGCACGATTCAGAATCAGCTCGCGGGAGCGTTGGATGTCATCCGCCAGGAAGTGCAATCTGCACCTCCGACCGAGCATCGCGCCTAGTGTAGCGATTTTGGCCGTCGCCACGACCCTGACCAGGATCGGCTGCTATCAAGATCTGGGCTGGAGCTGGCGGTGCCGGGTGCTGGCGGGCGGCTGGCTAGATGTGGCCGCAGGT
>JALYUK010000090.1 GCA_030853805.1 Actinomycetota bacterium
GTATGGGCGTGGGTGATGAGGAAATGATCGCCGCCGGGGTCGCGAAACGGAACGAGTCAACCGGCCGCATTCGTGACCACTTCGTCAACCGCCTGGTGCTGCCAATGATTCACCGCCGTCACGGGTGGGAGAACTTCGAGACCGTCCCCTTCGGTGGGGGCGACGTCACTCTTGGCTTCGTCGGGCGACGCCACCCCGACCTGACCGACCAGGACAAGAAAGGACCGAAGTACCTGAACAGTCCAACAACCTCGGTGTTCAGCAAAGGCGCCCAGCTGTACGTGCCCGGCACCGATCTGTACGGCCACGGGGCACGACCGGTGCTCGTAGAGGGGCCGATGGACGCGATCGCGGTCACCCTCGCCACCACCGGCACCCACGTCGGCGTCGCACCACTGGGCACGTCCCTGACCGAGGAACAAGCCCAACAACTCGCCGCCATAGGCGCGCGCTTCGGCGCCGGCACCGCCTCGGACCTGGACTCCTCGGTAACCGGTTTCGACCCGTGGTTGATCGTCGCGACCGACAACGACACCAACCTTGCCGGGCAGGTCGCCGCCGAACGCGACTACTGGCTCCTCGCACCACACGACCTCGACCCCGGTCACGCACTCTTCCCGGCCGGTCTGGACCCGGCCGACGTATTCACCTTGCGCGGCCCCGCCGCGCTACGAACCGCGCTACAGCACCCGGGTGCCCTGGCTGACACCCTGCTGCAGGAGAGGCTGACCAACCTGCCACCAGACCAGGCCCGCATCACCGCCGCCCGAATCATCACCGCCAGACCAACCCGACACTGGGCCGACAGCGCGGACCGAATGTCCACCCGACTGCACCTCAGCACCACCCGCGCGCAACGCGACCTCATCCCCGCCGCTGACTCCTGGTCCGCGGACCGGCGCAAGGCCGCACGCACCCAGCTCGACCAGGTCAGCGACGTGCGTGCCCGTATGCAACAGGCAGCTGCCCTTACACCAGACCAGCGGTGGGCAAACCTGGCCAATGAACTCGACCCGCGACTAACCCACGAGGGCGACTGGCCCGCGCTGTCGCAACTACTGGACCAGGCACATGCCGAAGGCCACAACGTTGCCGCAGTAACCCGCCAGCTCATCGCTGACTACCCACTGGCCGAGCAACCAGCCCAAGACCTGCGCTACCGCCTCGTCGCCACCCTCAACGTCACCATCGACGCCGACGGCTCGGTGGGCACCACATTGAAAATCGGGGCAACGCGGGAGCGACAGGCATCCACATCTCCCGCCAGGCCGCTCGGGCGGCGGCGATAGCCCGCACCAAGACGCCGAACCAGGCCGACCCGCGGCGGACACAAGTACTTCAAACGACAGATCTCGTCAAAACTCAGCGTCTGCGTGCCCACCCGCTTACAGTTCCACACGCGTTGCGTGTAACGGCGTCAGGGCCGACACACCGTGCGGGCTCGCCAGCCACCGCGAACGTAATAGCTGCAC
This sequence comes from Actinomycetota bacterium, assembly GCA_030853805.1. Lineage (GTDB taxonomy): Bacteria > Actinomycetota > Actinomycetes > Actinomycetales > Dermatophilaceae > Allobranchiibius. Next base: position 1,473 of record JALYUK010000090.1, read on the forward strand.
CCTTGCCTGTTCCGTGCACATTCTTGGCTAGTCCCTCACCGATCTAGACCGGCTCTACCAACCGTGCGGCTCACGTTCGCCCGCGGTCGTGACACCGCCCTCACCACCACCCGGCATCCTGCACCAAACACGTGCTCCGCCGCGCCAAGTAGACCGGGGCACGGCCTGTGGATGACGCGGTCGCGCGTCGCGTGATTCCCGTACCGTCAAATCTATGCAAATCGCAGGTGTCACCACTGTGGCCGCTCTAATGCGCGCCATCTTCGGTGTGCTGAGCGTCCGAAACCCGAGCACGTTTAGTTCTCGCGATGACCGTGAGGCCACGCCCCTCACCCGGGCTCCGCCGGGTGAGGGCTATTGCGTTGCAATGACCCGCGACATTAATCTTGACGGACCAGCTTGCGCCCCATCTTCAGGGATTCTGCTGCTGACGATCGCGGGCCCTTAGCTGTCCACAGTAGGCCTAGGCGCACAGTTGAATGATCGAGCGTTGGGCCTTTACCAGGCCCATTTCTGCTCGCCGCGACAGGCACGACACTCATCCGAGGTGCGAACGCATGACCGTCGAACAGGATCTGCTGGCTCATCCCGAACCATCTTGACCGTAGACCGACCATCAATCACCTTCAGGGCTGCAGAAGGGAGAGGCAGATGTACCTGATCTCAAACCCATTAACCGTGCTGCGCTGTCTCGGCCGAGCCATGCAAGACAGTGATGCGACCGACCATAACCCGGTCTCCGGGTTCCTCTGTCGCCCAGGCACTCATGCGCCGCCCGTCGAGCCTCACGCCCCCATCACGGAGTACTCGGAAGGTTTGAGACTTCCGTCATGTCCAGGCCCGGACTCAGGCGATTGCAGTCAGAACGCGAAAGGCCGAAGATCGACTGACGCCGCCGATGTCGACGTCGACCGGTGGATGCTGAGGGACGACGAGGACCAGACACCGGCCATCGCTTCTGGGTCGTACGCCGCAAGCGGGTGGGCACCCATCACGACCGACGCACTGCCCCAGCCACTGCTGGGGAAGTGCGTGCTCGGGAGTGCCACCTGTGAAATGGACAACCGCCCCACAAGGAAATAAGGCAACCAAATGAGTGAGCAGATCGCCGTCAGCGTCCCTCGGTTGCTGACGAGCGCCGAAGTGGCTGACGCGTTGCAGGTGGACCGGTCGACGCTCTGCCGCTGGCGGATGGCAAACGAAGGGCCGCGCGTCATCTGGCTACGCGTCGGTGTTCCCCGTTACCGCGTCGAGGACGTGCTGGACTGGATCGAACGCGTAGCGGTATGACTATCCGACGTGAACCATCCGGGCGCTGGCGGGCGGTGTTGAAGTCAGGTCGACAGTACGTCGCGGGCCGCACCTTTGATACCCGGCGCGAGGCTCAGGCCTGGCTCTCGCGCGAGCAGGCAGCGTTGCGTGGCGGTGTCGATCCTCGTGCGGGCCGGGAGACGGTACGAGCCCTGTTGCCGCAGTGGTTAGAGGTGCGCAGATCATCGGTCAGCGCCAAGACCTACGCGTCAGATGCCGATCTACGACGGTCCGTGCCGACCTCCTTGGGCGCTTTATCGGTGCGGGCCGTAACTGATCGTGAGGTGCAGCGGGTGCTGGTGTCGTTACGGCGGTCCGGGTTGGCGCAGTCGTCTGTCACCCGGTTCCGGGCCTCACTGTCGGCGTTCTTCGTCTGGTGCGTTCGGGAGCGGCTGATCTCCACCAATCCAGTGACGTTGACGACAGTTCCGCGTCAGACATCGCCCCGGGTAGAGATGTACCCGTTCAGTGAGCAGGATCTCGACGACACCGCGCGCAGAGTGAGTGGGTTCGATCCGCATCTGGGCCAGCTGCTGCTCGTCGCGGGGTGGACCGGGTTGCGGTGGTCTGAGCTTCGGGCGATGCGGGTTCGCTCTTTTGTCGAGGTGCCGCTGCCGTTGCTCGTCGTCGACCAGGCCGCACCGGAAGGTGTCGCGGTGAAGAGCACGAAGTCGGGCAAGGTGCGCCAGGTTCCGGTGGCTGATCGAGTGCTGTACATAGTGCGGGAGTGCGCATCCGGGAAGGGTGGTGAAGAACTGTTGTTCACCACGGCATCGGGACATCGACTGCACGCAGCTGCGGTGAAGCGCGCGATGCACTGGGACGTCACCGGAGCAGGTCGGCGGATTCACGATCTGCGGCACACGGCCGCGTGTCTTTGGCTCGCCCGTGGTGTCGATCCCGGCACTGTGCAGGCCTGGATGGGGCACTCGTCCATTGCGACGACGAACCTCTATCTGCACCACCTCGGGACGGCTGCGGATCGTGCCGCGCTGGACCGTCTGAACGCGCCGGGGCACGCCGGGGGCACACAGGAACGGGATCAGGGTGACGAGCGATGCAAAGAGTCCACGGTATGACTGGAGCCGGAGACAGGAGTCGAACCTGCGACATCCTCATTACAAGTGAGGCGCTCTACCAACTGAGCTACACCGGCATCGTCCGCGCTGCGACGAGGACCGGCACCGATCGTACCGGCGACCTCACGTTGCTGTGAGCAGTGCTCCGAGCGCGCCGACCAGCAGCGCCGGGCCAAGCGCGATGTGCGTGTGCCGGGTAGCCCGGCGAGCGACGATCAGCCCGAGCGATACCAGGCCGCCGATGACGAACCCTGAGGCAAGTCCCTGGACCACAGCGACATAGCCCCACCAACCGAGCGCGAGTCCGAGCAGGGCAGCCAACTTCACATCCCCCAGGCCCAACCCACCCGGCACCGCGAGCGCCAGCAACAGGAAAATCAACCCGGCCAGGCCCGCGCAGATGACCGCCCGCGCCATCCGCGCGGTATCCCAGTCCAGGGCGAGGAACAGCAGCAGCGCCGGGAGCCCCGACAACGTGAGTCGATCGGGAAGTCGGTGGACGTCAAGGTCGATCGCCGCCAACGGCAGTGCGATCGCAAGCATGACGGCGTACGCGGGTAGTACAACCCACCGTTCGAGACCGCCCAGATGCCAGCCGATCAGCGCGGCAACCAGCGCCGCGACCGGACCCAGCCAGTAGCGCGCAGGAATCGACCCGATCTCGCCGGGGAGTCGATACGCACCGGCAGCCAGTACCCGCCGCAGCCACTCGCCGTACGCCGCTCCCAGCACCGCGGCGCAGGTGACGACGGCAGTGAGCATCGGATCAGTCTGGCCCAGGTGCTCGGATCGTGCGGGGAGACTGTGCACAACCCGTGACCGGCCCGTCCCACGTTTGCGTCGCCAGCGCCCAGGAAAACCGCATAACCCAGTCCGCGTGCCGCGTTTGGGCCGCGAGCGACGCAGACGGGGGAAAGGGGGAAGGAAGAAAGGGAAAAGGGGTACCGCCGCCCAAGGCGTGCCCGAATGGACGAAGCGCCCGCCCCGCGAAGGGACGGACGCTTCGTTGATCGAGGAGGGTGTCAGCCCAGGTTCGCGTTCAGGTAGGTCTGCAGCGCGCTGATGGTCCGTGCGTTCAGGTACGAAGAGTGGTCGTGCGAGGTTCCGATCTTGGTCTGCAGGGCGTAGATCGTCTTCGGACCGATGTCGCCGTCGGCCACTGTTCCGACCTTGCGCTGCA
>JALYUK010000159.1 GCA_030853805.1 Actinomycetota bacterium
GGTGCGCCATCGGCCAGGCCGGCCTGCGACTCCTCGGTGTTGGTGAACCCGGTTAGGCGGTAGCCGGCGAACGGGGACCCGCCCTCGGAGTCCTCGGTGGCCAGCAGCGCGGCGGGCGCGTGGCAGACGATGCCCAGCGGCTTGCCCGACGCCAGCGTGCTGGTCAGCACGCGCGCGGACGTCTCATCGCAGCTGAGGTCCTCCATGGGCCCGTGGCCGCCGGGGTAGAAGACCGCGTCGTAGGCGTCGGGGTCCACGTTCTCGAGCCGGAGCGGCTGCGCGAGCTGAGCGATGCGTCCGATCTCGGCCTCCAGCTCGTCGGCGCGCTCCTGTCCCCCGTTCACCTCGGCGGCGAGGCTGCCTGCGTCGACTACCGGCTGCACCCCACCTGGGGTCGCGATGCTGACCTCGTGTCCCTCACCGGTGAAGATGCGGAACGGGACGACGAGCTCCTCGGCCCAGTAGCCCGTGGGGTGCTTCGTGCCGTCCTTGAGCGTCCAGTGGTCCGATCCGGTTACCACGAACAGGATGTTACTCACGTGTCTCTCCTTCGTCGTCGTCCGCCGGGGATTGACCGACGGGGGTAGAACACGCGCCCGGGCGGCGCCATTCCAGGGCAGCAGGACATGCGGGGCGGCTCACCCCTGACCCCGGTCGAATCTGGGCCGATCCTGCCGCGGGTGCCGGGTCGCCACGCACGCGAGATGCGGGCCCAACCAGCAGAGACCTCGACGGCGCGAGCACCATGCCGCTGTCCCCGCTGCGCATCCGGGGACGGCACCCGGCGGCAGCCACCCGTTGGGTTCATCTGATCTATCGCAACTCTGGTGAGCCCGACGATCCAGACGGAACGTGGCCACAAGCCGATCGATGACCGGAACGACCAAAGCCATCTGAAGCTGTGGGACGACTGCGCGCACCACCTAGCCTGCGTTCATGAGGTTGGGATGGGGATGATGGGCGGGAGCTTGGCGGCCGGGCGGCGTCACTCGGTCGCTTGTCATCGGGACGGAACGGTCGTGGCCGTGGGTCACGGCGGGGCCCAGGAATGCCGCGTTGAGCGGTGGGCCGACATCGTCGCGGTAGCGGCGGGCAATGTGCACACGGCGGCCAATACGGGCAGATCCCACACTGTGGGCCTGCGAGCAGACGGCACCGTGCTGGCCACGGGATGGAACAGCGACGGCCAGTGCGATCTTGAACAGTGGCAAGAAGTCGTCGCTGTCAGCGCGGGGTGGCGACGGACACTCGGGCTCCTCGCGGATCGTTCCGTGGTAGCGGCGGGTCGCAACTGCGAGGGGCAGTGCGAGGTGCAGTCGTGGCGGGATATCGCGGCCGTCTCTTGTGGCGATTGGCACTCGGTAGGGCTGCGAGTGGATGGGAGGGCGTTGGCAGTGGACAACAACCAGCGAGGACAGTGCGCCGTCGCGGATTGGCGTGACCTGACCAACATCGCGGCCGGATACCTGCACACCATTGGTCTTCAGGGCGATGGGCGCGTGGTCGCTGCTGGAGATGTGAGGACAGGAGCGTGCGAGGTCAGCGGCTGGAAGAGCGTGATCGCCCTGGCAGCAGGTAGCTACCACACTGTGGGTGTCACAGCCTCGGGGCGAGCCGTCGCAGCTGGAGACAACAGCCATGGACAGTGCGGCCTCGAGGATTGGCGGGACATCATCGCGGTGGCAGCAGGTTCCACCCACACGCTCGGCCTTCGAGCCGACGGAACACTCCTCAGTGCAGGTAACAACGCAGACCACCAGTGCGACATCGGCTCCTGGACGGGGATCCGGATCGCGGGCTGACCCACGGAGACCAGGCCGCGGCTGATCGTCGCCGCGCAGGTCGAACGGTTAGCGGCAGGAACCGTGTTTCAGTTGAGGATCGCCGTACGGGACGCTCTTTTTGGGATGGCTGCTCTCGAAGGTGGTCTAGTGACTACGTGCGACTAGACGGTATGTAGTGACCGCTCGGAGTTGCTGAGGGGTTGCGGGCCGGGGCCTTGCTCACAAGATTCGTGGGTTACCGGACAGAGTTCCCTGCCCGGCCTATCCGACAATTGTGGGAGGCCCCGGTGTTTACCGAGCGTACGAGTGTTGGGCTCGACGTGCATGCACGATCTGTTGTTGCAGCAGCAATCGATGGCGTCACGGGTGAGCTTGTTCAAGAACGTCTGACTCCGTCATACGAGCACATTCGGTCCTGGGTCCACGGACTACCCGGGCCGGTGGCAGTCACCTATGAGGCCGGGCCAACAGGTTTCGGGTTGTATCGGGCGCTGACAGCGGCCGGGATTCGGTGTGAGGTTGCGGCGCCGTCGAAATTGCAACGCCCCAGCGGTGATCGGATCAAGACCGATGCCAGAGACGCGGTCCACCTCGCACGGCTGCTGCGACTGGATGAGGTGACCTCGGTATCAGTTCCCAGCATCGATCAGGAATCCGCCCGTGATCTAGTGCGCGCTCGTGAGGACTGTCGCGGTGATCTGATGCGGGCCAGGCACCGGTTATCGAAATTGCTGTTGCGTCAGGGGATCGTCTACTCCCAGGGAGCAGCATGGACCAACGCCCACGACGCATGGTTGCGGCGCCATAGGTTCGACATGCCAGCCACACGGATGACATTCGAGTCTGACTACGACACTGTCGTGGTGACCAAAGCCCGCCGGGACCGCCTCGATCAAGCGATCGGCGCGATGGCCGCCGACAGCGAGTTCACCCCGGTCGTGCGCCGCTTGGGTTGCCTGCGGGGAATCTCCACGCTGACAGGGTTCGCGTTGGCCGTTGAGATCGGCGACTGGGACCGGTTCACTGGCAACACAATCGGCTCTTTCGTAGGCCTGGTGCCCTCGGAGTTCTCCTCCGGCCACTCCAGGGTCCAGGGACCGATCACCAAGACCGGTAACACCCATGTCAGGCGTCTGCTCGTTGAAGCAGCGTGGCACCACCAGGCCCGCTATGCACCGGGTAAAACGATGCGTGACCGATGGGAACTGGCCCCGCCAGCAGCCCAGACACGCGGAGACACCGGCAACCGGCGCCTGCATGCACGGTGGGTCAGATTTACTGAGCGCCGCAAACGACACGTCGTGGCCAACGTTGCCGTCGCCCGCGAACTCGCCGGCTGGTGCTGGTCATTGGCCGTCATGACCGAGTAAGCGCCCATCCTGAGCTGGCTTCCTCGACACCGCCGGTGGTGACAGCGCGTGGAGTGACCCGCGGAACAACTATGAGCAGACGACCCCTACGGGATCGTCGACGCTCGACCCTAGACACGCGGACACACTCCTGCCGAACCCTCCGTCCTGCGGTAACCAACCCGCGCATATCAGTCTGACCGCGCGTCGCCAACGACACGCTCACCACCGGTCGTCCAGGAAGCCACGAGGCGCCCGACCCGGGACCCCAGGTCGGGCGCCTCACCCTGCCACTTGACAGAATCACTTACATATCAGAAGCCCCTCGTAAAACCGGGCTCCTGCGGCAATGTCGCCGACCGGCAGGATCACCCGATACAGCTTCATGACCGCAACCTACGCAGGTTGAAATCAAAGCTCAACCATCACCGGCGACTGATGAAGGCGATCTGGGCTGCGCGCCCAGATCCCCGCGACCGTCCCGGGCTGGGTGTCCTATACGGAACACGGTCCCTGTGACCGGCGTCCGTGAGCGGATCCCGTTACGGGCGCGACCACGGCACCTGGCGTCCCGTATGGAGCACCCGTTCGGGAGGCATCGGTGTGAGGCTCGAATTGTTGCCCGTCGTCGCCGGATCCTGTTGGGCATGGCCGCGGGCGCGGTCTGTCCAGTTACCGCTGGGTGTCTCCTGGGCGTACCAGTGCGTTGTCGAAGGCGAACACGACGGCGGCGGCACGGTCTCGTAGCTGGAGTTTGGCGAAGACGTGACCGACGTGTGTTTTCACGGTGCCCTCGCCTAGCACCAGGACCTCAGCTATCTCGGTGTTGCTGCGGCCGGCCCCGATCAGCGCGAGTACCTCGCGTTCACGTGGGGTCAGGGTGTACAGGATGGGTGTGGTGAGCGGGGGTGTCCCGTCGCGGTAGGTCGCTAGTACCCGAGCTGTGACCGCGGGGTCGAGCCAGGCGCCCCCGGCGGCGACCTGGCGGACCGCGCGCTGTAGGTCCTCGGCCGGCACTCCCTTGAGTACGAAACCGG
>JALYUK010000311.1 GCA_030853805.1 Actinomycetota bacterium
AGGCAGTACCGGCGCCGAGTGCGGTCACTGCAGCAGCGGTCCGGGCGTCGTATGCCGGGTCCGGGCGCCGTAGATCGCTCGCGGGCACGCCCGCCTCCCGCCCGACAAGGCGGTAGCTCAACGTTGCAGCGCCGCCGCTGCCGGAGGTACTGCTCAGGACAAGTGCCCGCGGGGCGCGACTGGCAGCCAGCTGTTCATCGACCACGGGTGGCAGCACGTTCGTAGCCGGTGTCGTCGCGCGCGGTGTCGCGGTCCAGATCGCGAAGCCGCCGAGGACGCTCGCACCGACGCAGGCAACGGCCGTACCGGTGTGCACCCAGAGCCGCGCCCGGCCGCCCGTCAGGCCCCGGATCCCCATCAGTCCCACCGCGAGCAGAGCGAACGCGTAGACGTCGAGCGCAGGACCGACCCATGGGGTCGCTGCCCCCGTGATGGCTGCCCTGGTGGCGGTGAGCACGACGTGCGGTGCGGCGAGCGCAGCAGCCAGGCCGAGTAGCCCGGTGCCGATCAACGCTGCCCCCCGCATGCCCAGCCCGGGGCGCAGCAGCCCGCACACCCCGATGAACAGCACCGGAACTGTCGCCAACACGGCATAGGAGCCGGGACCGCCGGGATGCACGAGTGCCAGCTGCCAGCCGCGTGCGAGGGCACCACGCGCGTCATCCAGCGCGCCAGGGCCGGCGAGCAGCAACCGGTGATCGCCGGTCACGGCAGCACGGGTCCAGGGCCCCAACAACAGCCACGGCGTGATCAGAATCGCCAGCTGACGCCACCGTGCGGCACCGCGGGCCGCAACGACACCCACGAGGGCCACGATGCTGCAGGCCAGGAGCAGAACAGGCGCGAAGGCACCGGTCACAGCGACTACCAGGACCGCTCCGAAAGCAGCTGCTGTCGTTGCCCCTCGACCTGCTGCAGCAAGTGTCCCCGCAAGTGCGACTGGCAGCAGGATGTGCCCCACCGCCGGCCCGAGCCGGCCCTGCCCGACTGCGGTGGTGAGGGTGGGCAGCGTGGCCCACAGCAGCGCGATGACCGCCCGCGGCCACCGCTCGGTGGTGATGATGCGACCGCAGCAGTAGGCAGCCAACCCCGACAGCGGCATCGCGGCGACCAGAATCCAGGCGACCGCCACCGCGCCGGACGCGGCCGGATTGACCCAGGGCAGCAATCCGACCAGCCAGGCCAGTGGCGCAAGCGCTACCAGGTAGGGGGTCGGCGTCGAGGCATGGCCGAGTCCCGGGCCGACCCAGGCGTCGTGGTAGATCGCCCAAATGCCGGCTGCGTCGGTGCGGAACGGTAGTAGCTGCCCACCGACCAGGCCCTGCCCGGCCCCGGTCAGCGAACCGTCGGTCAGCAGATCGCGCCACCACACTGCGGCGGCAACCGACAGGAGCAGTACCACCAGTCCGCCGGAGCCGAAGATCGCGCGGGCGATGCCGCCGTGCCCATCGCCGCCGATGGACCCGGTCCGAACCGCGTCGAGCTGGGCACGCGCCGCCTGACCCGCCGTAACGAACAGTCCTCGCAGGTTGCGACGCCGAGTGGTGGCACGGCGAAAGAAACGGCCGCGGGCCCGCAGCACCCGCAGTACGCCGAGTGGCGCACTGGCCTGCACCAGTTCGACACCGGCTCGTCGCGGACGCTTTGCGAGCAACAGGAACAGGGCCAGCACGGTCGAGCTGACCGCCATCCATAGTGCGAGGAACGGCATGCCGAGCAGGCTCGAGCGAGCCAACGCGACCTGACGATGACGGCGCAGGGTGCGGATGTTCGAGCCGTCCGCGCGCGCCCGACCACGGACCCGGGCGGAGGGGACCACGACGACGGAGTGGCCGATGAGGTGCGCCCGCCACCCCAGATCCAGTCCGTCGCCGTCGCCGTCGAAGGCGGGGTCGAATCCGCCGAGGGTGTTATAGGTGTCGCGGCGCACGAGCATTCCGGCGCTACTGACCGACAGCGCATCCCGCCGATGATCCAGCTGGCCCTGATCGGGCGTGCCGGGTGACACCGTGGCGACATGGCGCCCGGTGCGGGTGATGTCCGAGCCGATGTCCAGCAGCATCGTGGGGTCGGCCGCGTCGACCACCTTGCACCCGGCGATACCGACCCGCTCGGACCCCGATGCGGCTTCGGTCAGTTCCTCGAGCGCATCGACGTCGGGGGCACTGTCCTCGTGCAGCAACCACAGCCATGAGGTGCGGTCGCTGGCTCGCACTGGACGGGCGCCGGCCCGCTGTGCGGAGCGCCGCTGCACCACATGGTCCTCGCCGGGTGGGGGCAGGGCATCCACGGCCATGTCGACCACTGCGGCGAACGGCGTATCAGGAGGCACGGTGACCACCGACAGGCCGGCGAACGCCTGACGCAGCGTGCCGTGCTGCTCCAGGTACGTGCGCACCAGGCGCCCGACGGTTGCGTCCACGACGACCACCCGGTCCGGCGGGCGTGTTTGACGAGCCAGTGCCTCACAGGTGTCATCCAGGGAAATCACCGGTCCGGTGCCCGCCTCATCGCGAACGACCAGCAGTGCGGTGACCATCGGCCCAGGCCTGCCGGTGTCTTCGACATCGAAGAAGCCCGCACGCGTTTCTACGGCGCGCATCCCAGCCGACGAGGCGTCCAGCGCGCTCAGATCGCGCGCTTTTTCAGCTTGCGACGTTCGCGTTCGGACAGGCCTCCCCAGATCCCGAACCGCTCGTCATGGGCCAACGCGTACTCCAGGCACTGCGTCTGTACGGTGCAACCGACGCAGACCTTCTTCGCCTCCCGGGTGGAACCGCCCTTCTCGGGAAAGAACGCCTCTGGGTCGGTCTGCGCGCACAGGGCACGCTCCTGCCAGGACAGTTCCCCGTCGTCGTCGTCGAGGCCGTCTCCCACAATCAATGCGAATTCCAGCACGGACCCTCCCGGACGACAACGCCGAGACAAGAAGAATCGACTGGGGTAATTACACGGCTGTCATTCGTCTGAGTCAAGCCCGAATCTTTCGCCCGCCCGGCCGGCGACGATGATGGGCCCATGCAAATCACCGCATTGGCCGGCGGAGTCGGCGGCGCCCGGTTCCTGCGCGGCCTGCTCCACCACCTGCAGGATCGACCGGGCGGTCCGCACCGCCTCACCGTGATCGCGAATACCGGCGATGACATCACCCTGTTCGGGTTGCGGGTCTGCCCCGATGTGGACACGCTGCTCTACACCCTCGGCGGTGGCGTCCACGAAGAGCAGGGTTGGGGCCGCGCCGGTGAGACCTTCGACGTCCAGGCCGAGCTCGCCGCATACGGCGCGACACCGCAGTGGTTCGGGCTCGGCGACCGGGATTTCGGCACACATATCGTGCGTAGTCAGTGGTTGGGACAGGGGGTCAGCCTGAGCGACGTGACCGCACGGCTCGCAGGCCGTTGGGGGTTGCCGGAGCAGGGCGTGAGCCTGTTGCCGATGACCGACACCCCTGTGGAGACGCACGTGGTGATCGACGACGGCGACGCGCAACGCGCGATCCACTTCCAAGAGTGGTGGGTGCGACTACAGGCGGGAGTGCCCGCGCGGCGCTTCGTGGTCGCTGGGCTGGACAAGGCCGCGGCAGCCCCAGGGGTCCTGGACGCGATCAGGCAGGCAGACGTCGTGCTGCTGCCACCCAGTAACCCGGTGGTCTCGATCGGGATCATCCTGTCGGTGCCGGGGGTGCGCGATGCGCTGCGCGGCACATCGGCGCCCGTCGTGGGCGTCTGCCCGCTGGTCGGGGGCGCGCCGGTACGTGGACACGCGGATGCGTGCCTGGCTGCGCTGGACGTGCCCGTGACCGCGGCGGGAGTTGCCGGCCTGTATGCGGACTTCCTGGGCGGGTGGCTGGTCGACGAGGCCGACCGGGACGCGACCTACGACTCGCGCCTGCAGGTCCGCACCGCTCCCCTGCTGATGACCTCGGTCCAGGCGGCGGGCGAGATGGCCGGGGCCGCACTGGACCTTGCCGAGGAGCTGCCACGGCGTGGTTGACCCACCCGGTATTGCTCTGGTCCCCGTCCGGGGCATGCCGGAGGTCATCACCGGCGATGACCTGGCTGTCCTCATCATGACTGCGCTGACTGCGTCTGGCATCGCCCTGGTCGAGGGAGACATCCTCGTGGTGACCAGCAAGGTGGTCTCCAAGGCTGCCGGGCTGTGGGCCGACCCGGACCGTCGCGCAGCGCTGGTACTGGAGCAGTCGACCGCCGTCGTTGCGGAGCGGCGCACGGCGACATCCCATACCCGGGTCGTTACTGCCCGTAGCGGCCCCGTCCTCGCAGGCGCGGGTATCGATGCCTCCAACTCCGACGACGACCGTCTGCTGCTGCTGCCCGCCGATCCGGATGCTGCAGCTGCCGATCTGCATCGCAAACTGCGCCGCCACCTGCCGGACGAAGCGCGGATAGCGGTGCTCCTGACCGACACCGCAGGTCGACCGTGGCGCGCCGGACTGGTCGATATCGCGTTGGGCTGCAGCGGGCTGTGCGGCATCGACGACCTCCGCGGTACCAGCGACACCCACGGCCGCGATCTGGCCGTCACCGTGCGTAACCTCGCGGACGAGATCGCCGCCGCCGCCGATCTCGTCAAGGGAAAGCTGGACCGGGTGCCCATCGCGATCGTGCGCGGACTGCCGCATCTGGTCCTCGAACACGGCCCGGGCACACCGGCTCGTGATCTCGTGCGCTCGGGGCCGACCGACTGGTTTGCCCTGGGTCGCGCCGAAGCTGTCCGCGATGCCCTGGGCATCCCCGCGGGTAGCGAGCTGTCGGAAAGCGTGGGAATCGAATCAGTGGCCCCGGAGCCGCTACCGGATCGGGTCGCGCGGGCCGTCCGTGTTGCCCTGCACGGACATGAAGGGGCCGGCGGTGACGTCGGGCAGGACGGTCATCGCGTCGACCTCAGCGCCCGGGACAGCCTCACCCTGGGACGCGTGTGGGCGCGCCTGGAGATCGCGCTGGCGGGCGAACGGCTCACTTGTGCGGCGACCCACAACGAGGCGGGCGTGACCCTGCAGGTACGCGAACGCTGACCTGCCCGCTTTTCACGGCAGATGGGTGGGAAGCGTGATCCGGGCGCCACGGCGCGGCCGGGTGAGGTGCCCGGCCAGCACGAGCCGCTGCACGCGGTACCGGTGCCCGACGTAGGGCGTGAGCAGGGCCTCCAGCGCCATATCATCCACCGGAGCACCCGTCAGAGCCCAACCGATGTCCGCTGCGACGTGGTAGTCCCCGAAGCTCACCGCGTCGGCATCGCCGAGTGCGCGCTGGAACGTTTCGGCCACCGTCCAGACCCCGACACCGGGAATCGAGGACAACCGTCGCCAGGCGGTCGCCAGCGGCAGCTGGGTACATTCCTCCAGACGTCGGGCCACCGGCAGGACCCGCATCACGGTGTCGGCCCGCTGCGCGTCGACCCCGGCGCGCAGCCACTCCCACGACGGAATCGCCCGCCAGCCAGGCAGGTCCGGCGGGCAGCGGAGCCCAAGCCGCTCCCCCGGGCCCGGGGCCACCGATCCGAATCGAGCGACCAGGGCACGGTATGCAGCAAACGCCTGCCTGCCCGTTACCCGCTGCTCCAGGATGGCCGGCACCAGAGCCTCCATCACCAGACCCGTGCGACCGACCCGCCAGTGTTCTGCCCGGCGCGCAACATCGCGCAGCTGAGCGTGGTGCACCTCGAACCCGGAGACGTCATCGCGTCGACCGAGCCAGTCCGGGTAGGCCTCGGCACACCACTGCGCGCCCGGCCCCCACGCCTGCAGCTGCGCGGCGCGTTCGGTACGCCGCCACATCCGGACGGTGGCGGGTCC
>JALYUK010000175.1 GCA_030853805.1 Actinomycetota bacterium
GCCTTGAGTTGCCGCATCACCGTGGGCCAGGCGACCCCCAGTTCCGCCGCGACCCGGCTGACCGCCCGGACCTCACCAGATAGCGCAGCCACGACCCGTTCCTTACACCTCGTCGTCAGGCGTGCACGGGGCGGGACCTGGATCGTGTGTTCGGTGAACGTGACTGTCCCGCAGAGTAGTTCATTGCAGCGCCACCGTTTCTTGATCCACCACACCGCGACTTTGCCGTCGAAATTCACGTCGTGGACTCGCTGCTGGGTGCGCTGATGGACCCGCGAGGTCAGCACCCCGCAACCGGGACATCCCGCTTCAGAGACTGGTGTTTCGATGAACACCTCCCGCCCACCGGCAGGGTCGCGCACCACATCACGGACGCGGTATTCGGGCAGATTGAACAACACCAACGCCGCGTCCGCGGCATCGATCGTAGGCTTGAACACGCTCGTGGTCCTGACTTGCTGGGCTGACTAGTTACCACCCAGCCTGCCCCAGGGCCACGAGCCCTACTTTTCAGACCACGTCACGCGCAAAGTTGAATGCCCGTGAAACAACGGTGCATGTGATGGGTGTAACTGTGATGACCAACAACATGACCGGCTGCTACCAGAGCAGCGGTGGTCTGGGGAAACCGATCCACTGCCTGACCCACCTGAAAAAACGTTGCCAGCACTGCCCTACGCGCGAGCAGCTCCGCCAGGGCACTGGTGTAGGGCTCGTTCGGCCCGTCGTCGAAGGTCAACGCGACACATGGCCGCTCCTGCCCGTGCAGATCACCTTCACCAGGAAAGGGTCCCAACAGTTGTGACTGCGACGACATCCCAGCCCAGTAGATCGATGCACCCGCCAGGGCAAGTAATGCCCCCGTTGCACCCGCGAGCCGGCGCGAGGTCACCGGACTGGGTTGGGTTGGGTGAACCGAAGTGGGAAGGTGGGTCATGCGTCTTCGGGGTGTTCCCACCCCGGGGGCCGGATCCCGTTACGCCCCGGGTCGGGCGCGAGAGGCTGGGTCATCTGGGGGCTCGCAGTTACCGGCCGGATTGCTGGCGCCGCACCGATCACGGGCCGACCCATGATCCGGTTCAGGTGGTACGCGAACAAGTAAAAATAGAGGCAGGTAACGAAGATGTTGTAGATCAGGCCGCGGTGCAATCGGCGCGAGGACGTTTGTGTGACCCGGTCTGGATCGAAGTCAACCTGTCCCTTTGCTCGCAGACTGCGCAACAAACCAAGTTCGTCCCCGCCCTGAGTCATCGCGGTGTCGTAACCGCCCCACGCCTCACGACGGAACGCGATGTTGGTCGCCGATGCGTACAACACCCGACCCGTCCTTCGGTGAATCCAGCTGGTAATCGCGAACAATGCCGTGGTGTAAGGCCCACTCCACCACGGCCCCTGCACAAAAACGCACGGCCCGCAGGTCGCTACCAGATCCGGGCAGGAAACGAAGCTCGCATCGATCTGCGACAACCAGCTCGAGGGAAAAACGGTATCCGCGTCGGTGGACACGATGATCTGCCCGCAAGCAGCAGCCGTCCCGCACTGACGGGCATGACACACCCCCGGCGTGCTCTCACCGATCACGGTCGCACCGTGCACGCGGGCCACAGCAGCAGTCCCATCACAACTGTTGTTATCAACCACAATGATCTCCACCAATCCGGCGAAATCTTGCACCGCCAGCGAGGCAAGACACGCACCAATCGTGCACTGCTCGTTATACGCCGGGATCACCACAGAGAACCGGGGCGGATCCAACCTCACCGCCACCACTTTCCTCCGTTCACAGCCAGACCGAATGCGATGGACCAGGCGCGCCAAAGGCGCACCCCGTGAAAGCCGTTCACCGCCGCCCGTGGTCAGCAACCGCCATTCACGCGCAGTGAATATAGCTCTCAAACGTTGAAGACACTCACAGCATCACGGAGAAATTCACCAAGCCCTATGGGATTGAAAAAGGCACTCCCCACCGTGACTCTGACCAGGTTGTGGTGTGGCTGCACTGTGACGAGATCAATTCGCCCTGCACCACCCGCCGGCTCCTAGACACCTACGCCAATACGTTCACCCCCCTGGCCCCTCCTCCCGTATCGACAGTCTGCAATCACTGATCCGCCGCGACGTGAAGTCGTCGCGCAACTCCACGCCGGCTATACCAACAGCGAGGTCGCGCACCACCTCGTGCCGTCCGAAACAACCGGAAAAACACACATCGTGATCTATCCCTGCTAGGGCGGGTTGTCCGAACCGCCCTGGGATGTCCAGCACAGCGCGACCAGTCCCGCGTCCGAGCCCGGGCACTGGTGCGGTCGGGAGTTGAGGGGTTCGTGCAGGCGAAGTCCATGTGTGCGGATGATGGTGAGCGCCGCTGCTGTGAAACTGAGGTAGGAGATCAGTGCGGCTGCCACAAGCAGGCAGGCGAGCCACGCGACGCTCGTACCAGGGACCGCCCCCAGCGCGTGGAAGATGACCATCGGCGTATCGCTTAACGGGTCCACCACTAAACAGAGTCCGTAGGGCAGCACCACCATGAGTAGCCATCGACAGCTCAGCCGAAGGTTGCGACGCTGTTGCCAACGCCGGCGCAGTGGGATCACCCTCACCGGCAGCAGCACAGAGACGAGATTGCCTAACCCCAGCCAGGCAAGAATGGGCCAGAGGACCGCGGGAATGGTGACGGCGAGGCGGTCACTGGGTTCCTCCTGCAGGGTGAGCACGGCGGTCGCGATGAGGATCGGTAGCCCCACGATCAGCATCAAGGTGAGGTTTTTGATCAGCAAAATCCGGTGCAGGGAAGTCCCGTCAGCAAGCCGCTGTCGAACCCGACCCATGTCGGCGCCGAAAATATTGGTCGTAGCCGAGTCGGCAAAGATAAACCCCGCAAAGTAGCTGCCAATAGGAATTGCCCAGTTGCCGTGCGACACGCCGGTGAGCGGAACCAGGAACAGGTAGAAGACCGCGAGCACCACGTTGATGCCCAGGCCATTCAGCCAACCGTAGGAACGGGCCAGCTGTGTCAACGACGGGCGCCCGCAACGATGCAACACCGTCCCGTCCAGTTCGGCGGGTTTGCCTCCGGCCGCAGCCGCGGTCTTTAGCCGCTCACACATCACTGAAAGATCCTCATCGGCACACATCTGCGCGCCTTCTGCGACCGTTGTGCGCGGCCTGTGAGCGACGCGGTGCACGGCGAACGGGCCTCAGCACGTTGTGGTGGGCCCAGACAGGGCCGCCGCAGGTGCTGTAAGGCGCGATCTGGGTCTGCTCGAGCGGGTTGGACCTACAGGTGATCGCCCTCGAGGCAACGTCAAGCAAGCTCACGTAAACGGAGTGCACAGGCGGGTTATACCGGTCGTGGTCAGTTCATGGCGATGCCGCTGCAGCCGGACGTATCTCCTGCGGGGGGTGTGGTGTCGCCTGTGGCGCCTGCTTGTTCGGCGCGGGCCAGCAGGTTGCGCGCGGTGGTACCGAAGAGGGGGCTGTAGGAGGTTTGGCTGGTACAGCCGCCTTGGTCCAGCCCACCGATGACACCAGTGACTCGGGTAACACCGTCGGCGCCGGTGATCAGCCACGGGCTGCCGCTGGACCCACCGACATACCCGTCGCATCCGAAGGTGGGGTTGCCGTGGGTGAAAACCAGTCCGGTGGTGCAGGAGATCGCCTCATCGTCAGTGCCAGTGTTGAATCCCTGCACGGTCACCGCTGTTTCGGTGTCAGGGGTATCGCTGAGGGTGTTTGCGGTGGTGACATCCTGCAGTTGGCGGGTGACGCCGTTGACCAGTCTGGGCGCCACGCGCAGGATCGCGATGTCGTCCGCGTCGGACTGTGCAATCTTCCACACCGGATCCACGAACACGGCGTTCACCGACCACACGCCGTAGGGGGTAGTTCCTTTGTCATAACCGGGCGCGACGGTGATTCCCGTCCCGTTGCCAGTCCCGGACAGGCAATGGGCTGCAGTGATGAGCAGATCACCGGTAGCGCTGGAGACCACACTCGCGGTGCAGGTATGGCCGGTCGTCTGGCTGGAGGCTCCGAAGAGCGCAGCGACGGTCGGGTTCGCCCGGACGGTGCCCGCCTGATGCGAACTGGTCATCGGGGACGGGTAAAAGGAGGTGACCAGCGTAAATAACGGGGCCATCGCGACGAGCGCGGCAGAGATCGCCTGATTGAGAAATGTCATCGGTATCGGCCTATTCCGCTGGGCCGGCCGCCAGGGTCACCGCGGCGGTGTGCGACTGTCCCTGCTGGTCGGTCCAGGCCACTGGGACGGATTGTCCTGGTCGGTGGGTGGCCAGGACGGATGTTACGCCGGCAACGCTGGCGATCTGGCGGGAGCCGATAGCGATAATCACATCCCCGCTGGTGATGCCAGCCCGCGCTGCGGGGGTGTTCGCGCCCACTTGCTGCACGACCGCGCCGGTCACCGAAGCCGGCTGGTCCGCCGATAGTGAGATACCCAGGAAGGCCGGGTAACCCAAATGCACAGTGCTGGCGGCAATTCCGGACTTGATCAGGGCGGCGACCTTCAGGGCCGCCGCGATCGGGATGGCGTACCCGATGGTGGTGCCTCCCGTGGGGGCGACCTGGGCCGCGGTATCCATTCCGATCACCTGTCCAGACGGGCCGTACAACGGGCCGCCAGAGTCGCCGGCCTGGATATTGGCCTCGACCTGGATCAGGGCGCGCAATGTCTCTGGATTCGCCCCACCCTGGTCGGTCGCGGTGAGCGTCCTGCCCGTGGCAGTGACCTGACCCGGCGAGGCACTCGGTGTGCCACCCACACCGCCGGCATTACCCACACCCGTGATGTGCTGAGAAATGGTGGCCATGGAGGTGCTGGTGCGTACCCTCGTCAGAGCGGAAGCGTGCTGCAGTTGGAGTACGGCCACGTCCTGGGAGGGGTCGGTGCCCACGACCGTGGCGGTGTAGGTGGTGCCGGTGCTCACCACCGTCACCGCGATGCTGGTCGCACCATTGACCACATGGTTGTTGGTCAGGACTTCGCCGTTGGAGGTCAGCACCATGCCGGTGCCTGCGGCGGCAGCGCCCTGGTAGGCCAGCACAGTATTGATATCGACCACCCCGACCTGTTGGGCGGCAGTGGCCTGCGACAGCGCGGGTGTGGCGCCGACCTCAGCGGGACTGTCCGGCTGCCCATACGCTCCAGACCCGTTCCCGAGGCCGTGGGTGCCACCGGAGGCGCTGACCGGTGAGCTGCTGGGCGTACCAATCGGCACGACAGCTGACGGGGCTATCGGCGCTCCGCTCAGCAGGATGGCACCCAGGCCAACACCCGCTCCTACCGAAACGGTGACGGCGAGTACCCCACCCGTTGCACGCCTCCATGTCCTACCGCTGCGCGCAGCGGTAGGACATGGAGCTGCGTGATCGCCACCGACACGGTGCAAGAACTCGTTCATCGAGGTCTCCTTCTACTTTTCGTGGGTGACGTCGCCGGCGCTGCCCGAAGGGAGTCGGTCACAGTCACCAGTAGGCGGTACCACTCACGTAACCGGGTCTGAACTGTCAGTGAGTTAGCTGTGAGCGAGGTTCTGCGTTGTCCCCGGCACATGGGGCATTGACGATTCATCGCTTGAGAGTGCGTGGCGCCGGTGGAGCTCGTCCATGACGAGGCGTTGTTCGCGCAGCACCCGACGCCGCATGGTCTGAAGGTTCCTGACCTCAGGGGCCATCGGATGGCGCAAGCGACGGGATTGATCTTCGGTGTCAGCGAGCCAGCCGATGAGCTGGCGAATGGTCAAAACTGGCAGAGATCTAGTGGCGGTATCTGCGGGATGGGAAAGCAATCTGTGCCTGGACCCACCGGGCATCGGTCCTGGACCAGGGGCTCCTGCGAAGCTCGACGGCGGTGGATTTTCGCTGAGGACTACGGGTGAAAGGTGGTTCATCTCTGTCTCTCCGGCTGGGACTGGTGAGGATCAATGGGCACTGGCAACGGATGTCACGTACGTCCATTAGTTGGCGGCATGAATCCGGCACCAGGGTGTGAGTAGCTCATGCACCAGCTATGGAATGAGACGTCTATTCACGGGTGGCCGCTGCTGATAGGTGGTTGCGTGCGCAGGGTTGTAATGGCACGTCCTGGTTACCGTTCGCGGGGCAGGCACCGTGTCCTGGTCCCTGTAACAGTAGGAAAGGCCTCGCATCGGCGTTGCGGGGGTCAGAAGGAGAATCGTTCCTCGTGCAGGTGGCCAGAGGGCAGCCCCAGTTCGGTCAGGGATGACCTCACGGTTGCGGCCAGGCCCGGTAGCCCACAGAGATACACGTCGCGTTGTGCGGTGTCGGGCACCAGGTAGCCCAGCGACCGGGCGGACAGTAGGTCCGGGTTGCTACCCAGCAGGTAGATCACCCGGGCCTGGCGCTGGGTGGTCAGGGCGTCGAGTTCGTCTCGGAAAACGGTTGTTTGAGGGTCTCGAGCCCGGTATAACAGGACCAGGTCTTCCCCCGATCGGGTCTCGATGGTTTCGAAGAGGGTTCGCATGGGGGTGATGCCGACGCCGCCCGCGATCAGCAGCACATTGCGACGGGTACGTCGCGCGGCGGTCATCGCGCCGTCGGGTCCCTCAGCAACGACCCAGGTACCTACTTCGATGCTCTGCAGTAACCGGCTGCCGTGACCGAGGGCTTTGATGGTCAGGCGCAGCCGGTCTGGGCGCGGGGGCGAGGCCAAAGAAAACGGGTGGGCGGTGATCCAGGTGTCGGGGTCAGGAACCGCCAGCGGAACAATTGTCCAGACTCGGCGCGTAGCTCTTCCAGATGTTTACCTGCCAGGACGATGGAAACGACCCCGGGTGTCTCCTGCACGACCTCGTGGACGCGTAGCCGGTGTCGGGTTGCTCCTTGGAAGGGGGCCAGTACCCAGTATTTGAGCACGAGGACGAATGCGTGGGTGTACATCACCCGACTTGAAGGAGCGCGTGTCCCGCGAGGTCGGGTCCGCTCAGTTGGTGCAGGAACGAGAGTGCGATCGCCACGTAGACCGATAGGTGCGTGGTGTGCCACGCCTCTAAGACATCCGGTGCCGGGCTGCACGAATCGACACTGCGGCGATGACGACCAGCATGAGGGTGGCGACCAGCGCGGACATCAGCCACGGCAGGCCAAGGACCTCCCATAACGCCCCGCGATGTTCTCTTTGCGGGCGCCGGCCCAGGCGGCGGTCGCGGCCCACGCATACAGGACAACCAGCACCAGCACGATGCGACCACCACGTGAGTGCCAGCGCCAAACGGTCCGATCCGACACCCCTTTCCAGGACCGGCCACCGCGACATCAGTGTCATCAGGACCAGGACGCCGCAACCAGCGAGCAGGCCGCACACGGGCGCGAGGATCGGCTCCACCCGCATCGGTGCGGGCAATGAGGACGCCACCACCACTGGCCACCCACCCACCAGCAGCGCGCCAGCGACCATCACGGCCACGACGATCCTGCTGGTCGCCCAGTAGTCCGAAACCTTGGCGTCATCGCCTGCCTCAGCACGGGCTGCCTGCACCCCAGCAGTGGGATCCTGCAGGCTGGTCGTCATGTTCTGATACCTCCGATCGGCGGGGTTGACGCGGGCGCCGTGGCAGGCATCACGACGGTCGAGATGGCGATGAGCGGGGGCGCCACCGGTGAGGCGACGGTGCCCCGAGACCGAGACCGAGACCGAGCCAGAGTCCGAAAACAGTCGCGCAGACCGTAATGGACCTTGCCATCCGGTGGCGATGCGGGTGCCTGCTACCGCGCGACGGCAACTCCGCGGACGTGGCTGGGGTGCTGGCAAGTGAGGGCGTGGTTACCCAGGATCGTGGAGCACCGTGCGGCATCTGATCAGTCCTACATGTGGGCTGTGATCTAACGAGGTGTGCTTACTGATCCTGGTGACCCGCTGGGCCACCGTCACCACCTGGTCCAGGCACACCTCGCGGTACTCCTGCGTCGGTGGTGGCCCGGTCTGCGGCTACGGCGCGGCTAATCGCGACGCCACCTCCGCCGAAGGCCCACCACGGCGGCAAGGACGACCGCAGCCACGAGGCGTCGACCCACGTCTGTAGGAAATCCACAACTTTGGCGCGTTGCTGTGTTCTGGCCGTCCAGATGTGCGCTGCTCAGACCAGGGGCGTGTGTCTGCCAATTCGAGGTCGCCCGGTGTGGTTAAAAAATGGAGCGTGTGATCTGTCGAGCTTCGTCAACGGAAAACTCGGGGTGGCGCCGGCAAAGTTGCTGAATCGCAAATTCTGACCCGCGCGTCAAAATGTTTGCCCGGATCATGTTGTTCTCCTCAGCGGATACCTCGGTCAGAGGCCGATAGCGTCGTGCAACTTCGGCAAATAATCCGCCGAGAGATAGACACA
>JALYUK010000181.1 GCA_030853805.1 Actinomycetota bacterium
CCCCAACGGGGCGAGACCGCGACCCCACCAGCGGCGAGCCCCAACGGGGCGAGACCGCGACCCCACCAGCGGCGAGCCCCAACGGGGCGAGTGATTTATTGAATGGGGCGTGATTTGTGGCCGGTGCCGGCCCGGTGGTGACGTTGATTAGCGCATTCAGCACAAGCCAGGGTGGTGGGGGTCGCGAGGGACGTGCTTACTTTGGCGGAGATTGGCGCGCGGGAAGTGTGCCCAGCGGGGCAGAGCCAATATGCGGATTTGCTGGACCGTGCGGTGACCATGCGGGGTGTGAGTTCGTTATTGAGGGTGGGATGCCAGCACGCGGCTAAGAGCGGGTCGACAGTCGCCAGATCGTTGTATCCCACCAGAACGCGACGGTTAGAACAGTAGGGGCAGCCGTACCCTTTGGAACAGCGTGATTTGACCACGGCCTGCCAGCTGTGCCCTTGTGCGCATATCCACCAGATTTTGCGGTCTGATCCTGCGGTGGTCGTGTCGGGAGTGACCAACGGATCGTTTAACGTCATGTCCCACTCGGTGACCAGGTGGGGGTATTCCTGGGCAACGGATCCGCGGGGCGCGGTGTGCTGATTGTGGAATTTACTGCACGTGGCACACCCAATTGTTGAAAGATCATGACTGGGTGGTTGATGCTGATGAGCCGTCACTACTCGGCTAACTGGTGCTCGCCAGACATGCCCTTGCGCGCAGGTCCACCAATATTCCGTATTTGTGCCGGCGTGTATCTGGCGGGCTTGAAGGCCTTCATTGAGATGGGGCACCCACATGGCTGCTGCTGAGGGGCAGGCCACCTCGAGAGTGTTGATTCCTTCCACCGGTATCGTTCCTGCGCACTGGCGGCATCCGGTATCGGACAACGCGCGAGCATTGATCTTGGTGTCCCATTCGAACCCGCATGTGTGACATTGCCACCACACCCTTAGCGTGCTTCCCGTCGTTACCCCAGATGGCGTCAGGTCCCCGTTCGCGGTGGGATGCCAGTCCTGAATCAGGTCCGGGCGTAATGTTGCGAGATCGTTAAAACCCGCCAGCACGCTATGACCAGCGCAGACCGGGCACCCTCGTTCCCGGTTCGTTCGATCGTTCGGGGACGCGTGCCAGGTGTGTCCCACAGGACATGTCCACCACACTTTGCGGATCGAGCCGTAGGTAACATCAACAGGTCTCAGATCACCATTACGCTCGGTGCACCATTGGTCTACTAAGCCAGGGAAACACACACTCAACTGGTTGTTCACACCCACCCTGAACCACCTCCCCCGCGACATTAACCGCTTATCGCGTGCGAGCTCTACAAATACTCAAGGGCTAACGCCTGACAGACATAGCCCGCGAACTCTCGATACTCCTACTGAACGTCAGCACCGGGGCTTCCATCAGCGCGGGTCAGCGATATGCCAGAGCCATGTCCGTACCAAGGTCATGCGCTCCTTGATGGCTTACCCACAAGACCCGTCTGCGCTCGTTGTGTTCGGAGACTACTTTCAGGGAGTCTTCGGCGCTGGGGTTGTGCTAGTGGTAACCGGCACGTGAGTTTGAGTGGGCTGCGGAGTTGAGGGTGCAGATGACGACGTGGCCGACGAAGAGGGCTTGACCGACGAAGAGGGCTTGACCGAAGCCAATCTCCTCTCCATACGCGCAACCTGCGTTGTCGTTGGAGCTGGACCACAAAATCCGATAAACACGGTAGCGATTTCAATCCCGGTAAGGCCTTCGGACGCAGAGTCATCAGTTTTATTCGTATTCGCGTTACCGATAATATTCACCACGCTCAACGTAAAACTGGAAAGTACAAATACTCCAATAGCACGGGTCACACTGATCGTGAGGCTCGACCCAGCTGGAATATCGGTTGTCAGCGTAATAGTTACCGCGCTCCCCCTTATCACACCGACCATGATGCCCGCGCCACCAAGGGTCACCTGCGCCAGCGCGGTGCTAGTGAGGACAAAGGTTGAGCCGGCCGAGATGGTCGCCCCTACCGCCGTGATGGTGAAGCTGGGAAAGGTGCCGAGGGGAATAAGACCGTCAAACAAGAGGGGGCCGCAGGAAGCGGTCACCACAACGTCCTGGGCCACAGACGCCGATGCGGTAGGCATGAGCGCTGCGATCGAAATCACTGGCACGGTCCATGCGACGCCCTTGGCAATGACCCGACGGCTGGGCTGTTGTGTCGTCAACTTATCCATAA
>JALYUK010000252.1 GCA_030853805.1 Actinomycetota bacterium
GCGGTACCCCCGTGCAACTGTTCGGCACCGATGAGGGAGGCAGCCTCGGCGTGCGCGATGTCGATTTCGCCATTCCGACCATATTGGTGATCGGTAACGAAAGCCGAGGCCTGGCAAAGGCGTGGCGGCAGGAGTGCGACGCGATCGTCAGTATTCCGATGATCGGGCAAGCCAGCTCGCTGAACGCCGCCACCGCAGGTGCAGTGCTGTTGCACGAGTGTCTGCAGCAGCGACTCGGCACCTGACGTGGGCGCCCGACGTGGGCGCGTGTCGCGGAACCGAACGTGTGGCCCCAGTCGTCTTTACCTAGAGTGGGTCACAAGCCACGTACACGGAGCTGAGCCCGTCGCGCCGAGGAGGCAATGAGATGTCCGAGTTGGATCTGACCAAGTCCGGTAGCACCGCAGGTGCTGCACCCCAACCCGCGCCCGGCGCGCTGGTGTTGGAAGCACCGGCGCCGACACCCGTCGTGCAGGAGCAGCAGGCCGTTCAGGCGGTCAAGGTCGCCCCGGAGGCGCAGACCGAGATCGAGCGCAAGGCGCAGGCATTCGTGACCGACCTGACGTCGATGGATATGAAGGCGCCGGCGTTCACCGAGAAGGTCAACTCGATCGTGCTGATGGGCGATTCGGACATCAAACGGTCTTCCGAAGTCTCCAACCGGATGCTGCAGAGGCCTGCAGCGCAGGTAGGCGACAAGAGCCCGCAGGGCAAGGTCAGCACCACGCTGATCGACTTGCGCAAGACCGTCACCGATCTCGACCCGAACCGGGCAGACCTCAAGGGCATGAAGAAGGTCCTGAAGTGGCTGCCGGGTGGCGGCAAGATCGAGAACTATTTCGCCAAGTACCAGACGGCGCAGGCTCACATCGATGCGATCATCCGCTCGCTGGCCTCGGGTCAGGACGAGTTGCGCAAGGACAACGCCTCCATCGAGATGGAGCGTGGCAACATGTGGCAGGCGATGCAGAAGCTGGGCGAATACAACCAGCTCGCGACCGCGCTGGACGGCGCCATCGAGCAGAAGATCGCCGAATTGCAGGTACAGGGCAACACCGAGGACGCCGACATCATGAAGTCCGATGTGCTGTTCGCGGTCCGCCAGCGGCGGCAGGACATTATGACCCAGATGGCCGTATCGGTGCAGGGTTACCTTGCGCTGGACCTCGTTCGTAAAAACAACCAGGAGCTGATCCGCGGAGTCGATCGCGCGCAGACCACCACCGTCGCGGCGCTGCGCACTGCGATCATCGTGTCCCAGGCGCTCGCTCAGCAGAAGCTGGTGCTGGACCAGATCACTTCGCTCAACTCCACGACGTCCAACCTCATCGAATCCACATCGCTGCAGCTGAAACAGCAGGGCGCCGAGATCAATCAGCAGGCAGCCTCCAGCGGCATCGAGATCGACAAGCTGCAGGCAGCCTTCGACAATGTCTTCCAGACGATGGACGCGATCGACACCTTCAGAAGCCAGGCCAGTGCCAACATGGCCACCACGATCACGGCGCTGCAGGGACAGGTCGAGCGCGCCAAGCCCTACCTCGAACGCTCGATGCGCAGTCAGGGTATGGACGCCTCCACCGCGGCCCAGCTCGGCAGCGCGCCCCAGCAGGGCCAGATCGGCTCCTGAGTCGTGGGTCTGCTCTCCCGGCTGTTCGAGCCGGATCAGCAGCATGCCGCCGCGTCGGCAGGTCCGACCACCGTCACCAGGGACGACGATGCCGTGCCCGCGTTGCGCGAGCAGGTTCAGGCTCTGGTGCTGGAAGTCAACGCCAGCGCCGGCGATCTGCCGCCGATCGCGGTCGTGCTGGCGCGCGCTGTGACCGATACGGTTTCGGACGTGTTGGAATCACCGGAAGTGGACAACCTGGACATTGGTGTCCGGGTGGCGCTGCACTCGGTGCTGACCGACTACCTGCCGGGCTCGATCCGCAGTTATATAGGCGCGGTACGCGCTGCGGATGAGGCTGCTGTACACACCGCCACCGACGCGATCGTCGAGCAGCTGACCACCCTTCGTAGCAGTGTCAGCGATGTCGCCGACGCCAGTAACGCCCGGGACCTGCAGGCGTTGCAGGTGCAGGGGCGTTTCCTACAGGATAAATTCGGCGGTTCGGAACTGGACCTGTGAGGGTGGGACGGTCATGGTGAATGAACTGCCCAAGGGGGCCAATGCGTCGTTGACCCGGGAGATCCCCGGCCTGCGTGGCATCGTCATCGGTATCGACTGGGACCCGGGCGCCGAGCACGTGCTCGCGGACGCCCTCACGTTGTTGACGATTCTGTGCGATGAGCGGGGCAAAGCACTCTCCGACGACCACGTCGTCTACTTCAACCAGCTCGTCTCGGCCGACCTGTCCACTGTCCAGTTGCAGGAGCTGATGGGGCAGGACGATGAACAACTGGAGATCGACCTGAGCGCCGTCCCGCCCGAAGTGGACCGCATCGTGGTCATCGTCTACATCAACGAGGGCGTGGCGGGACGCCGAACTCTGGGCCAGTTGCGCCGCTGCACGCTGCGGGTGCTCAATCAGGACGGTGGCGGGCTGCTGGTGCAGACCGTCGACCTGTCCCAAGGGCTCGACAGCGAGACTGCTGTCTCGCTCGGGCAGGTCTACCGGCGTGGTGCGGAGTGGAAGTTCAAGGCCCTGGGCAGCGGTTACTCCACCGGACTCGCGGGAGTGGCCAAGGACTTCGGCGTCGCACTGTGACGGATGTACGCCGGTGACAACACGCACCGACCTGACGTACCTGCGTCGCCGCAGTCGTCCGGTCGCGTCCACGCCAGAAGCAGCCGCCGCCGCTTCCCCGGCGGGAGGGTCGGCGGTCGCTGACTTTCTCGCGGGGAGGTCGAGGCGACCGGGACGAGGACAGCCACCGGCGCCGGCCACCGCGCCATCCACCCCGCCGGTCATCGCGCCATCCGGAGGCGGGCTGGATCTCGGGACCAGCCCGCCGCCGGTCACGGAGCCGCCGGAGCCTCGTCCGGTGACGTCCAGCTCACTGGATCTGGGCAGCAGCAGCGACTCAAATTCTGAGCCCCCGAGAGCGACACCACCGGGTCGGCCTGCACACGCCCGTCCCACAGGTCCTCGGCGCGCCCGGCAGCAGTACTACGACCTGGCGCTGCCGACGATCGCCGAGCACAACCGACGGGTGCTCGACGAAAGCCACCGCGTCATCCATCTGACTCGGATGCAGTCCGCCGCCGGCAAGCTGACGGTCACGCCGGCACTGGGCGTTGGGGAGCACCTCGACCTCGCGTGCGTACTGCAGACCGTGCAGCACGGCGAGTCGATCGTGTTGGGCACCCTCAACCGGCAGGGTCCGGACCCGCGTCGACCGCTGGTGCGCTGCGGCGGGCAGGGCGTCGAGGTGGACCTGCGACGTATCCATTCGTTTGTCCGGTTCCTGATTGTGGGCGTCACGCCGCGGCTACCCGGTGGCACGCTGGTCGTCACCACCTATGGGGGCTCTCGGATGGAAATTGCACTGCCGACAACACGCACGCTCGGTGCGCAGGCGCTACTGACGGCGTACGTCGTGCAAGGACGTTTAGTGCTCCGTGCGGAACTTGATCCCTTTTCCGGGACGTTGCAACAGGTGTGTGGGGCATACGGTTATACCGAACTGACCTGGCGTGACCCGTCCACACCCCTGATCTAGATCACCGATTCTCAACACGAAGGAGCGATCATGGCAGTCAGCTTGAGCAAGGGCGGCAACGTTTCGTTGGCCAAGGCAGCACCCGGTATGACCACCGTGGTGATCGGCCTGGGCTGGGATCCACGCACCACTGACGGTGCGCCGTTCGACCTGGACGCGTCGGCGTTGATCTGCGGGCAGGACGGCAAAGTCCGTACCGACGCCGACTTCGTCTTCTACAACAACCTGACCGGTGACAACGGCTCGGTCAACCACCAGGGCGACAACCGCGACGGCGCGGGTTCTGGCGATGACGAACAGATCGTCATCAACCTGGCGGCCGTCTCACCGGACGTTGCGAAGATCGTCTTCCTCGCTTCGATCGACCAGGCCACTGCACGGTCGCAGAACTTCGGCCAGGTTTCTGATGCCTATATCCGCTTCTTCGACGCCGACGATGCAAACAATGCCGAGAAGGGCGCACGCTTCGACCTCGGCGAGGATGCCTCCACCGAAACGGCGCTGATCTTCGGCGAGCTGTACAAGAGCGGCGCCGAGTGGAAGTTCCGGGCTGTCGCCCAGGGATACTCTTCGGGTTTGGCAGGCGTGATCGCCGACTTCGGCATCAGCGGTAGCTGACTTCCTCGAAATATGTCCTGAAGGGACCTCATGGCCACGCTCAAACACTTTCGCATTGACTTCATTGTTGCTGCGATCGTGCTCGTCATCGCCTTCTTCTACGGCGGGATCGATGCGTTATCACTGACCGCGATCCTGATCGTGCTGGAAATCGTGTTCTCTTTCGACAATGCGGCGGTCAACGCCAAGTACCTCGCGAAGATGAACGAGTTCTGGCAGAAGATGTTCCTGACGGTCGGCGTACTGATCGCCGTCTTCGGCATGCGGCTGGTTTTCCCCTTCGTGATCGTCTGCGTGTCCGGGCAGATCTCGCCAGCGGAAGCTGTCCGGCTGGCCCTGGAGCGCGGGGATCACAACACCCCTGGCACCTACGGCTACATCCTGGATCAGGCCCATCCGGCCATTGCCGCGTTTGGTGGGATGTTCCTGTTCCTACTGTTCCTGGACTTCATGTTCGACAGTGAGAAGGAAGTGCACTGGCTGGGACCGATCGAGCGCGCGCTGCAACGCATCGGTGCACTGGACATGTTGTCGGTCATCGTGGCCGGGATCAGCCTGCTGCTGGCCTCGGAGTTCCTCGCGACCGGCGGCGAGAAGGCAACCGTGCTCTTCTCGGGTGTCATGGGCATCGTGCTCTATCTCGCGGTCAACGGACTCTCCTCGGTGATGGAGGACCAGGAGGCGCACAAGGACGAGGAGTTCGCCCAGCGGGAGGTCAATTCCCGAGGTGCAGTTTTGCTGGCCGGTAAGGCCGCGTTCTCACTGTTCCTGTTCCTGGAAGTGCTCGACGCGACCTTCTCCTTCGACGGCGTGATCGGCGCATTCGCGATCACCCCGGACCCGATCATCATCGCGCTCGGCCTGGGTGTGGGCGCGCTCGCAGTTCGTTCGCTGACCGTCTATCTGGTGCGAAACGGCACACTCGCCGAATACCAGTATCTGGAGAACGGCGCGCACTGGGCGATCGGCGCCCTGTCCGTGATGCTGCTGCTCACCATCAAATTCAAGCTGGGCGAGGTGGTCATCGGTGGCACGGGCATCGCCTTCATCGTTGCCGCGTGGGTCACGTCCATCGTGCAGAACAAAAAGAACGCCGAACCCCCGCACGACCAGACCATCGAAAACCCCGACCAACCTGCGGCACCGGCCGCCGGGAACGGAGCATCGAAATTATGACCATCAGCCTCAACAAGGGCCAGTCGATCAACCTGGCCAAGTCCGACGGCGGATCGCTCACCAAGGTGCGCATGGGCCTTGGCTGGGATGCCAAGACAGTCACCAAGAAGGGCTTCTTCGGGGGCAGCAAGCAGGTCCAGCGCGATATCGACCTGGATGCCTCCGCAATTCTGATCGGCGCGGGCAAGGTGCTCGACATCGTGTACTTCGGCAAGTTGCGCTCCAGCGACGGTTCGATTCAACACACCGGTGACAACCGCTCCGGCGCCGGCGACGGTGATGACGAATCGATCATCGTGGACCTGCCCGCGGTGGCTTCCTCGGTAGAGCAGATCGTCTTCGTCGTCAACTCCTACAGCGGCGAGAACTTCACCGAGATCGACAACGCCGTCGTACGTGCTGTCGACTCCGCTGCCGGTGACACCGAACTGGTGCGCTACGAGCTGGCCGGTACCGGCCCGCACACCGCCATGGTGATGGCCAAGCTCGCGCGCTCCGGTGCCGGGTGGAGCTTCACGGCAATCGGCACACCGGGGCAGGGCCGTGTCGCCCAGGAGCTCGTGCCGCTGGCCCTCGGAGCGATCTGAGCCCGTCACCTCACGCGCTGAGCCTCGACGTCTGGGGCACCTTGATCGGCAGTGATCCGGCGTTCAAACCGGCGCGCAACGAGTTGTTGCGCGCCGAGTTTGCGCCCGGGGTCACCCCTGCCCAGTTCGATACCGCACTGCGGGGCGCGGACCGTGCTGCCGACGAGACCTGTATGACAACCGGCCTGGACGTCGGCTTCGACGCGCGCGTCTGCCTCGCACTGCAGCGGCTCGCGGTCCGGTCCGACACCGTGCCGGACCGGTCGGCGCAGCTGATGGCGCGGCAGACGACGCTGGCCATGGCCCACCCTCCGCGGCCGCTCGCCCCAGAGTTGCCCACCCTGGTAGCGGCGGCTGCCCGTCGGATGCCGATAGTTCTCACCAGCAACACTGGGATGTTGCCGGGAGTCCTGATGCGCGATCTGCTGCGGCTGGCCGGGTTCGACGTAGATGATCTGGCCATGGTCTTCTCCAACGAGGTAGGCGCCGCCAAACCAGCGCGCGAAATCTTCGACATCGCAGTCCGAGCGGTCGGTGTGCCGGCCGCACAGGTTCTGCACGTCGGGGACAACCCGGTGGCCGACGTTCAAGGTGGGGCCGACGCGGGCCTGCAGACATTGCTGGTGGCGCCCGACGGTATGGCGTTGGCCGCCCGCTTGCGCGAGATCATCGCCGGATGAGGGTGTTGTGCAGATGAGTGCGCTCTGGACGCTGACCGGCACGCCGGAGAGGGTCCGTTCGGTCGCGCCGCATGATCATTTCGAGGCGGTTGCGTATTCGTTGATGAAACACGGGGACGGCGCCTCGATCGAGTTGTTCGGCTCGCGGCTGGGGCGGATGCTGCTGGCAGAGCACGCCTCGGTGGTGCTCACCGACGCGGTGCCTGTCTTTCCTGTCGCGTATCTCGCGGTCCCGCCTGCCTGTTGGTACCTCAGTGCAGCCGCGCTCTCTGTTGTCAACCTCGAGCGTGCCTCCAGAGGCCTGGCTCCCGGCCGGTTACTGCATGTCCGCAAGGACTCGGTCACGACCACGGATTACGCGACTGCCACTGCCGGGCAGCGGCAGGCCGAGCTCGCCGGCATCGGCTTCGAGGTGGGCGAGTCGCTCATCGGGTGCGCAGTGGTGGTGGTCGATGACGTACGCGTCACCGGCGCCGCGGAGCAGACGATTGTGCACGTGCTCCGGGCCGCAAACCCGAAGGTGATCCTGCCCGCATATGTCGCGGTGTGCGCGCCCGAGCTGGCTGCCGCGCCGCACGTGGAGCGGGTCCTCAACCATGTTGCCGTCACGTCGCCGCTGGACCTGCTGCCAGCCATCGAGGCAGACCGCTTCTGCCTCACCATCCGCTTCCTCAAGTTCGCGCTCGCCAGCACGGACCTCGCTGAGTTCGTGACGCGATGCCCACAGCCGGTGCTACTCGCGATGTATGACGGTGCACTTGCGACGGGCGCGTCGTTCGCCGACGCTTACGCGCCCGGAATGGCTACCCTGCGCGGGCAGCTGGGCGACTTCCGCGATGCGTTGGCCAGGTTGCGCGTGGGTGACGTGGGGCTTCCAGTGGGCGGCCCGGACAGCACAGTAGCCGTGGGAGCCACGGCATACAGTCGCTTCAAACACGGAAGTGGTTCTGCAGCAGCGTATTTCGCCCGCAAGTTGGCGACGCAGTACGCCGAACATCACCAGCTGAGCGGTGGCGAACGACTGTGGGTGACCGGGTCGGGTTACGCGCAGGTGCCCCCTGCTGCGGCCGCGCTGGTGGGCCCGTTCGTCGCTGCGCTGAGCGACCTCGCACCCGGTGTGGACGTGCGGCCGTTGCGGATCCACCGGTCGGGCAGGACGCCGGGCGACTATGCCGCGATGAGCCCGGCCGATCGCGATATTGCGTTGCGGGACGACTGCATGTTCGTCGAGTCGGACGCAGACGTGCGCGGTGAACTGGTGGTTGCGCTCGACGACATCCGGGTGACCGGCACGCATGAGCGGGCCGTGAACGCGTGCCTGTCGGCGGCCGGAGCGCGGTGGATCGATCACCTCTATCTGGTCGATGCCGCTGCCTTCGCGGCCAGCCCGCAGATGGAGTCGGTGCTGAACCTCGCGGCGGTCCGAGATGTCGATGAGGTGCTCGCGATCGTGATGGCCGACGATTTCGTGCCCAACGCGCGGGTATGTCGGCGGGTGCTGACCCTTCCGCCGGAGCAACTCGACACCTTCGTCGGGCGCGCGCCGGCGGTTGTCCTGGAATGGGTCCGCTGGGCAGTGCAGGCGGACCATCTGGCAACCGTCGAGCAGTTCGCCGACGGGGCGCTTCGACTCTGCGGGGGTGATGGGCGCTGACAGCTGTACGGATACGACGGCTGATCGCGACCGTGATCGTGCTGCTCCTGCTCGGTTGGGCTATCGATACCGGCGCCCGAGCGGCTGCGCAGTCCGTGGTCGCGGGCACCATCCAGCAGTCACAGCAGCTGAAGGACAAACCTACGGTCGCTGTACGCGGCTGGTTCTTTCTGGCGCAGGCGGTGCGCGGTCGCTACGACGATGTCGATGTCACGCTGCACGGTCTGCACCAGGGCCCGTTGCATCTGTCCACCGTGACCGCTCACCTACGTGGAGTACAGGTACCGCTGAAGTCTGTAGTGAGCGGCAGAGTGTCAAGGATCGCGGTCGATCAATCTGCCGAAGTGGTGACGCTGACCTACGCCGACCTCAATGCCTACCTGAAATCCCAGGGCAAGGACTTCACTGTTTCGGCGGGTCCGCCCGGTGAGCTGAAAGTGACCGGGCAGCTGAATCTGTTCGGACAGTCCGTCGCGCTCTCGGCCGACGCCGTCGTCCGGCCCGGATCCGGCGAGTTGCAGATCACTCCGACCCAGTTGGACACCGGGACGGCGCTGGACGGGGTGAGTCGGGATCTGGTGAACAAGCGGTTCACGTTTGCAATATCAACGGCGCCGTTTCCGTTCGGTCAGCGCGTCACCTCGATCGAGCCGACTGCGAACGCTTTGACGGTGCAGGCGAGCGGCTCGGATGTCGTGCTCTCAGCAACGTCCTAACGTGGCTGCATGGAACAGACGACCCGTGTGCATGCCTTCACCGACGACGCGCTGGGGGAGTCGGACGCGACGGGAGTCGCCGCCCGCATCGCGGCGCGCGACATCAGCGCCGGCGAAGCGGTCGAGGCCGCGATCGCTCGCAGTGCATCTGTCGAGGAGAAGCTGAGCGGACTGCATCGGTCGGACTTCGATCGGGCCCGCGCGAGAGCGACCCGTTCGTCCTCTTGCGACGGTCCGTTCGCGGGGGTGCCGTCGCTGTTCAAGGACAACATCATGGTCGGCGGGATGGCGATGACGCAGGGTTCGCGGGCGTTCGGTACCGCGCCGCGCCCGACGGACGGGGCTGTCGCGGCGCAGTACCTGGCCACCGGGATCATTCCGATCGGCACGTCGACGATGCCGGAGTTCGGCTGGACCTGCACGACTGAGACGCTCGACTACCGCACCCACAACCCCTGGGACACCTCCTATTCCTCGGGTGGCAGCTCGGGTGGCTCGGCGGCGTACGTCGCGGCAGGCGTGGTGCCGATCGCGCACGGCAACGATGGCGGCGGGTCGATCCGGATCCCCGCGCATGCCTGCGGGTTGGTCGGGTTGAAGCCGACGCGTGGTCGGCTGCGGATCGACTCGGGCGACAGGATCCTGCCCGTCCACATCACCAGCAACTCGGTGCTGGCTCGATCGGTGCGTGATGTGGCCGGGTTCTTCGCCGCGGCCGAGAAGGTGCACCGCAACCGCATGCTGAAGCCGATGGGCGTGGTCGATCGGGCGCAGCAGCGACCGTTGCGAATAGGTCTGCTGATCAACTCACCGGCATCGGACGTCCGAACGGATGACGAAACGCGTGCAGCGATCAATGCTTTTGGCCTTCAACTGGAGGCGCTCGGGCACCATGTCGAGCCGTACGAGTGGAAGATCCCGGCGACTTTCAAGGAGGATTTCTCCTCCTACTGGATGCTGCTTGCCTACCTCGCCTCGACCGGCACAGCCAAGACGTTCGGGCCTGGTTATGACCCGGGCAAGCTGGAACCGCTGACAAAGTTCCTTTCAGCAGAAGGCAAGAAGCGACTCATGAAGGCGCCGATCTTCATCCCCCGACTGCTGGCCTCCAGCGTCATAGCCCGGCGGCAGATGCGCGGCGGCCCCGACGTCGTTGTGTCGCCGGTGCTGTCGGGCCCGACTCCCCCATTGGGCTACCTCGGCGCCGA
Organism: Actinomycetota bacterium; assembly: GCA_030853805.1. Lineage (GTDB taxonomy): Bacteria > Actinomycetota > Actinomycetes > Actinomycetales > Dermatophilaceae > Allobranchiibius. The sequence continues at coordinate 10,306 of JALYUK010000252.1, forward strand.
TGTCGACCCGGCGGTGCACTTCCGCAGACTGATCGACCTGTGTGCATTCACCCCCTGGCACAACGCGACGGGCGCGCCGGCGATCTCGCTGCCGGTGGGCACGAGCACCGATGGGATGCCGATCGGCGCAATGGTGACCGCGACGCACGGGGCGGAGGCGGTGCTCCTGCGACTTGCCCTGCAGGTCGAGGCCGCGCATCCGTGGCGCCGCATCCAGGACTGAGCACGCGAGTTTGCCGGCTCAGGCTCTTTCCGAGCGGGTAGGTCCGGCCATATCCTTACCGGCATGGACCTCGTCGTCCCCGCCCCGGCCCCTCCCGCCACGACAATCGACGAGGTCATCGCGCGTCTGCAGGCGATCGACGACTGCCTGCCTGAAGGCGACGGCGTCGCCTGCTTCAACCGGATGTATCTCGGCGTCACCCAGGACGTCGACCAGCGGGTCAAGGCCGGTTTCTTCGTCAACCCTTCGTTCGTGTCCCGGCTGGACGTCGTGTTCGCCAACCTGTATTTCGAAGCCGTCGACACACTGTCTGGCACGCCGGACGCGTACCCGGCGGCGTGGCAGCCATTACTGGCCGCTCGTACTGCGAACGGGCTGGAGCCCGTTCAGTTCGCCCTTGCGGGAATGAACGCGCACATCAACCACGATCTGCCACTGGCCGTTGTCGAAACGTGCACCGAGCTGAACACCGAGCCACGATCAGGCAGCCTGCACAAGGACTACCAGAGGATCAACGAGCTGCTGGCCGCCGCAGAGCAGTCGGTGCGCCAATCCTTCGAACCACCTGATGTTGTCGTGGTAGATCAGCATGTAGCCGCCGTCGCCAACATCATCGACAACTGGAGCATCTGTGCCGCACGCGATGTCGCATGGGACAACGCCCTGGCCCTGTGGGACGTCCGCGGCCTGCGGATCGCGAGCCAGCTGCTGACCGGTGCTCTGGCCCGCACGGTCGCCATGGCCAGTCGTGGTCTGCTCGTCGCCGTCTGAGGGCCATGACCGGACGACTACAGCGACTGCTTGAAGCAGCCCGATGATATCCGTAGGACCTTCACTTATGGCACTTGAACTGGTAATATGTAAGTATGTTCGAAATCCAGCGGGGCGACACATCGCACGCTGATGTGCCGTTGTCCGGTGCTGAGATTCGGGGCTGGATCCTGCGTTTGCTGGAGGTCGGTGGGGACCTTGGCGCAGGTGTGCGCATCGAGCAGGTTGCTGCCTTGGAAGCTGTAAAAGGAGCGCTCTGCGCAGCGCAAGTAACGCTCACTGTCGACCTCGACGACGCGCAGCGCGGCGCTGATCGTGATCGCGGACTGAAGCAGGCGGACACGACTCGATCGGTGAGCGGCGAGATCGCGCTGGCGCGCCGGGAGTCACCCCGCCGTGGAGCGCGCCACCTCGCGCTCGCGCGGGCATTGACCGATGACCTGCCACTCACCTTTGCGGCATTGCGCCGGGGCGAGATCAGCGAACGGCGCGCAGCAGTGGTCGCCCGCGAGACGGCATGCACGAGCGCGCAGGTGCGCGGGCAGATCGACTGCCGAATCGAGGGCGAGCTCGCCTCGGAATCGGATGCTCGAGCGCACGCGCTCGTCGTCGGCGTGACGGCCGAACTTGATGCCGCCGCCATGGCAGCCCGGCGGGTCCGGGCGGTCGGTGCGCGCCGTGTTTCACTGCGACCCGCGCCCGACGGCATGGCGGCCCTCACCGCGGTGCTGCCGTGTGCAGATGCCATGGCTGCGATGACGGCGCTTCGACGGGATGCTGAGACGTCGCTCGACGACGGCACCGGCCGGTCCCGCGCTCAGGCGACGGCTGATCTGTTCGTGAAACGACTGACCGGCCGTGATCCGCGCGACGGCTTCGATGTGCAGATCAATCTGGTGATGGACACGTCCATCCTCTTCACCGGGGCGACCGCGCCTGCGCACCTCGAGGGGTACGGGCCGATTCCAGCCGGCCTGGCTCGCCGCCTCGCCGGCGTCGACGCCACTGCGAACGAGCGCGGCGTTGCCGAAGTCGCCATCCGCCGTCTGTTCACCGCGCCGAGCGAAAGCGAGCTGGTGCGGATGGAGTCCTCGAACAGATGCTTCACCGGTCAGTTGCGGCAGTTGATTGCCATCCGTGACCAGGTCTGTTGCACGCCATACTGCGACGCTCCGATCCGGCAGATCGATCACGTCACTCCCCACGCGTCCGGCGGCGCGACCTCCTACGAGAACGCGCAAGGACTGTGTGAGGCCTGCAACTATCGAAAGGAACACCCTGACTGGCGTACCCGACCTGATCGTGAGGGTCGGATCACGACAATCACTCCGAGCGGGTGCAAGCACGACAGCGCTCCACCACCGTTACCGGGGGCGCGTCGGTCTGCTCTGGAATTCTCGCTGAGCAAACGCATCGACCTGAACATCCTGACCGAGCGGATTCAGCTCAATTACTTGACGGGCTGACCTCACCCATCTCGCCCCACCCGACCTGCTGCACTTCGGTGCTGACGATCTCTGGAGTCGTGGCGACGTGCTCGCCCAGCATCGCAGTTGCCTTCTTGAAGTGGTCGCTGCCGACATGATGCGCCCCGGCATCGGAGTCCTTGAACGCCTCGACCAGGGTGAAGACGTTGTCGTCGTCGACGCTGCGGCTCCACTCGAAGAAGAGGTTGCCCTCTTCGGAGCGGGTCGCCAGGGTGAAGTCTTCGACGATCTCCAACCATCGCGGCGCTGATTCGGGGCGGACGGTCCACTTGACGACGATGAAGATCATGGGTCGAGGATATCGACAGACCATTCTCTCAAGGTCCTCACAAGAGATTGAGCAAAGGTCTCCTATGTGATCGAAGCGCGCGGACTGACCAAGAAGTATGGCGAGAAAATCGCCACCGACGACCTGACCTTCACCGTCGAACCCGGCAAGGTGACCGGCTTCCTCGGACCGAACGGGGCAGGCAAGTCCACCACGATGCGGATGATGGTGGGGTTGGACCGTCCGACGTCCGGTGAAGTGCTGGTCAACGGTGCGTCGTATGCCGCCCATTCGGCGCCGCTGCACGAGGTCGGTGCGCTTCTGGAAGCGCGCGCCGTGCATCCCGGCCGGTCGGCGCGCAATCATCTGCTCGCGCTGGCCCTGACCAGCGGGATCGGGAAAGCGCGCGTCGACCAGGTGCTCGACATGGTCGGTCTGACCGAGGTCGCCGGCAAACGGGTGTCCGGGTTCTCGCTCGGGATGGGCCAGCGCCTCGGAGTTGCGGCCGCGTTGCTGGGTGACCCGCAGACGTTGATCCTCGACGAACCGGTCAACGGCCTGGACCTGGACGGCATCCGCTGGATCCGTGCGCTACTGCGCCGGCTTGCCGGTGAGGGTCGCACCGTGTTCCTGTCCTCACACCTGATGAGTGAGATGGCCGTTACCGCAGATCACGTCATCGTCGTCGGCAAGGGGCGGTTGTTGCGCGATCAGTCGATGAGCGACTTCATCCGCGACGCGGCTGCGGACTCGGTGCGGGTACTCAGCGCCGACCAGGACCGACTCGCCGGGCAACTTCGTGGTGCTGGGGCGACTGTCACCGTAGGCACGGCTTCCACGGACGGCGTTCCGCTCTATGTGACCGACCTGAGCAGTAAACAGATCGGCGCCGTCGCGTCGGCCTCGGCCATTGTGCTGTGGGAGCTGGCTCCCCAGGCCGGTTCACTGGAAGACGCCTACCTCGCGCTGACCCGCGATTCGTTGGACTACCACGATGGAGAGGTCGCCTGATGACCGCTACGACCGATGAAACCGTCCGCGAGTCGGCACCCGCGCGACGCGCTGTAGCTGGTCGCGTCGACGGGCCGGTGACCCAGCGCGGCACGATCGCCGCCGAGTGGTTGAAGTTCCGCAGCCTGCGCTCCACGGTGCTCGTATTGGTCGTGGCGATGCTCGGGATGGTGCTGATCGCGACGATCATCGCCTTCCACACCCAGAATGGCGTTGCCAAGGATCCCGAGGACCTGGTGGCCTCCGCGCCACTGCAGGGCTATTACCTCGGCCAGTTGCTGATCGGTTCCCTCGGCGTCCTGGTCGTCAGCAGTGACTACAGCTCGGGCATGATCCGTTCCACCCTGGCCGCAGTGCCCAAGCGGCTGCCGGTGCTGTTCGCCAAGACGGCGGTCTTCGCCGCAGTGGTCGGCGCTGCGATGATCGCGGCGTCGGTGGTCGCCTTCTACCTCGCGCAGGCAGTGTTCTCCGGGCACCGGGCGACGTTCTCCCTGTCCGATAGCACCACCTTGCGGGTCGTCATCGGCACCGGTATCTACCTGATGCTGGTCGGGTTGATCGGCAGCATCTTCGGTTGGATCGTGCGCAGCACTCCGGGAGCACTCGTTGCTACCCTCGGCGTCATTCTGGTGCTGCCGGTACTGCTGCGACTGGTCTTCTCCGGTTGGGGCCCGTATATCAATGCCTATCTGCCCACCGGTGCCGGAACCAGCTTCTCCACCGTCCTGCGTCAACCGCACGCGCTCTCCCCGTGGGTCGGCCTCGGGGTGATGGTCGCCTGGGTGGTCGCCGGGCTGATCGCGGCCGCGGTCGTGCTGCAGCGCAAGGACGCCTGAGCGTGTCCGTGGACGAAGAGACGCTGACCGCGTCGAAGGCGGGGCGACGCGGCACGCCACTCGCAGTCAAAGTTCCGCAGATCACCGCGCTCTTCTGGGTGATCAAGGTGCTCACGACGGGTTTGGGGGAGTCCGCCGCGGACTATCTGGGCAACCTCAACCTGGCCCTCGCCGGGGTCGTCGGGGTCGGCGGTTTTGTACTGGCGCTGCGCTGGCAGCTGCGCACGGTCGAATACCGGCCGGTGCCGTACTGGTGTGCCGTAGCGATGGTCGCGGTCTTCGGCACCATGGTCGCCGACGGACTGCACGTCGTCCTGGGAATCCCCTACGTGATCTCGACAGCGTTCTACGCGATCGTCCTGGTGGCTGTGTTCGTTGCCTGGTACCGCAGTGAGGGCACCCTGTCGATCCACAGCATCGACACCCGTCGTCGGGAACTCTTCTACTGGGGCACCGTCCTGACGACCTTCGCGCTCGGCACTGCGGCCGGTGATCTGACGGCGGACTCGATGGGGCTGGGCTTCTTCACCTCGGGCCTGCTGTTCGCCGCCGTGATCCTCATCCCGCTGATCGGGTGGAAACTGGGGCTGAACCCGATCATCGCGTTCTGGTTCGCTTACATCATCACCCGACCGCTCGGTGCCTCGTTCGCCGACTGGTTCGGCAAACCGCACTCGTTCGGGGCCGGCCTGGGCTACGGCGACGGCACCGTGACCGGTGTCGCGCTGGTCATATTCGTATTATTGGTTCTCTACGTACAGAAAGGTTTCCGCAATGGACATCACTGAACTCATCCTGAGCGACCACCACGAGCAGCGTCGGATGTTCGCGACGCTCGACGACATCGACCGGGCCGACACGGCGACCCTGTCGGCGGTCTGGAAACGTCTGCAGATTCTGCTCGAGGTGCATGCGGCGGCGGAGGAAAAGCACTTCTATCCCGAGTTGATGCAGGTCGGCGTCGGTGAGGGCAGCAAGGACAGCGCCGAAGGCGAGACCCGGGATGCCGTTCACGATCACAACGAGATTCGCGACGCCATCGCCAAGGTCGCCGACCACGAGGTCGGCTCCGACGGATGGTGGGAGGCCGTCGCCGGCGCCCGCGAGGAGAACAGCGACCACATGGGCGAGGAAGAGCGCGAATCGCTGGCAGATTTCCGGCGCCACGCGAGCTTGCAGTTACGCCACGATCTTGCGGTGAAATTCGCGGCCTACGAGGCGGAGCACGCCGGTGGCATCGACGCTCACGACCGGGACGTCGACGACTACATCGACGCTACAGAGTAGGAACGTCCCGCCGGAGCAACGGCAGCACCCGAGGGCGCACCACTGTCGACAGGATGATCACGGACGTCGAGCGACTGATGGCCTCGGACTGATCGAGTATCAGCAGGGTGCGCTGCAGATCATCGTTGGAACTGGCAGCCAACCGGACCACGACATCGCCCGCGCCGGTGGTCGAGTACGCCTCGAGCACGCCGGGAGTCACCTGCAGCAACTCGGTCACGATGTCCAGGCGGCCCTGCGCAATTTCAAGCGTCACCAGCGCCTGCACGGGATACCCCGCGCGGACCACGTCGAGCTGGGGGCCGTAGCCGGTCACCACCCCGGACGCGGACAGCTTGTCCATTCGGGCGCTGACCGTCGCCCGGGTGACTCCGGAAATCCGCGACAGTTCCAACACGCCGATACGTGGGTGTGCCTGCAGAAGTTCCAACAGGGTGACGTCGAGGTCGTCGAGGATCGTATTGTGCTGAGACTGCACATTCTGCATAGCCCAAGTGTGTTCGAACCCATCAAAGTGCGCAATCTTGATAGTGGAAATGGGCTTGGTTGCGTAGCTGGGCCCAATAGGGCCCAATGGTTGTGACGGCAGACACATCGACGGAAGTTGGCGCCACCATGACCCTGCAGGACACCCTCACCGATCAGGAACAACTCGCGGGCCTCAGCGCCGAAGAACTGCAGCGCCTCGTCGGTCTCGTCGACTACGACGCGTCGAGCGACCCGTTCCCGATCGTCGGTTGGGATGCCCTCGTCTGGGTGGTCGGCAACGCGACCGCCCTGTCGCACCTCTTCCAGTCCGTCTACGGATTCCAACTGGTCGCCTATGCAGGCCCGGACACCGGCGAGCGCTCGAAGGTCTCCTACGTACTGGATTCCGGTTCGGCCCGTTTCGTGATCGAGGGAGCCGTCCGCTCCGGTGGCCCGCTCGCTGAGCATCACACGAAGCACGGCGACGGCATCCGCGACATCGCCTTGCAGGTGACCGACGTCGACCGCTGCGTCGAGCACGCCCGCAGCGTCGGCGCAACCATCGTGGTGCAGCCGCACGACCTGAGCGATGAGCACGGCACCGTGCGGATCGCGAGCATTGCCGCTTACGGCGACACCCTGCATACCCTCGTGGACCGGTCGAAGTACGACGGCGTGTACCTGCCCGGGTACGTCGAGCGCACCTCCTCAGTCGTCCGGCCCGAGGGCGCCCCGAAGCGGCTCTTCCAGGCCGTCGACCACGTCGTCGGCAATGTTGAGCTGGGCAGGATGGACGGCTGGGTCGAGTTCTACAACAAGGTCATGGGCTTCACGAACATGGCCGAATTCGTCGGTGAGGACATTGCCACCGACTACTCCGCGCTGATGTCGAAGGTCGTCGCGAGCGGTAACCACCGGGTGAAGTTCCCGCTCAACGAGCCGGCACCGGGCAAACGCAAGAGCCAGATCGATGAGTTCCTGGACTTCTACGACGGCGCCGGCGCCCAGCATGTCGCCCTCGCCACCGGCGACATCCTGAAGACCGTCGACGTGCTCGCCGCCCGCGGTGTGCAGTTCCTCGCGACTCCGGACACCTACTACGAGGACCCGGAGCTGCGGGAGCGGATCGGTAACGTACGGGTGCCGATCGAGGAGCTGCAGAAGCGCGGCATCCTGGTCGATCGCGACGAGGACGGCTATCTGCTGCAGATCTTCGCCAAGCCGATCGGCGACCGACCCACAGTGTTCTTCGAGCTGATCGAGCGGCATGGGTCGCTCGGCTTCGGCAAGGGCAACTTCAAGGCACTTTTCGAGGCCATCGAGCGCGAGCAGGAACTGCGCGGAAACTCCTGATGGCGCACTACCGGTCGGCGGGGTCGATCCCGCCCAAGCGCCATACCCAGCACCGCGCGCCGGACGGCAGTTTGTACCGCGAGGAGTTGATGGGCGAAGAGGGCTTCAGCTCCGATTCGTCGTTGCTCTACCACCGAGGGGTGCCTTCCTCGCTGGTCGATGTGCGGTCGTGGGAACTGCCGGATCAGGCCACCACGGCCAATCAACCCCTGCTGCCTCGGCATCTGAAGCTGCACGATCTGTTCCCGGCCGACAGCTGGCGCTCGCTGGACGCAGTGACCGGACGTCGACTGGTGCTCGGCAACGCCGACGTGCGGATCAGCTACGCCGTGGTCGGGGCCACGTCGCCGCTGTACCGCAACGCTGTCGGTGACGAATGCGTCTTCGTCGAATCGGGTACTGCGGTGGTGGAGACAGTCTTCGGGTCTTTGGAGGTCGGCCCGGGCGACTACGTGCTGCTCCCACGCGCGACGACTCACCGGTGGGTGCCCACTGGTGAGTCGCCGCTGCGGCTCTACTGCATAGAGGGCAGCGGTCACATCGGGCCGCCCAAGCGGTACCTGTCGAAGTTCGGGCAGTTCCTGGAGCACTCGCCTTACTGCGAGCGCGACCTGCGGGCGCCGAGCGAGCCGGTCGTCGTGGACGAGACCGATGTCGAGATCTACGTCAAGCACCGCGGTGACGGACCGGGCGGGCTGGCCGGCACGGTGCACGTGGTGCCGCAGCACCCGTTCGACGTGGTCGGCTGGGACGGCTGCCTCTACCCGTGGGTCTTCAATGTGGCCGACTTCGAACCGATCACCGGGCGGGTCCATCAGCCGCCGCCGGTACACCAGGTTTTCGAAGGGTCCGGTTTCGTGATCTGCAACTTCGTGCCGCGCAAGGTGGATTACCACCCACTGTCGATTCCGGTGCCGTACTACCACTCCAACGTCGACAGCGACGAGGTGATGTTCTACGTCGCCGGTGATTACGAGGCGCGCAAGGGCAGCGGCATCGGCAAGGGTTCGATCAGCCTGCATCCGGGCGGTTACAGCCACGGCCCGCAGCCGAGCGCGATCGAGGGCAGCCTCGGCGCGGAATACTTCGACGAACTCGCGGTCATGGTCGACACGTTTCGCCCGCTCGGACTAGGCGAGGCGGGCACGGCGTCTGACGACGGGAAATACGCCTGGACCTGGTCCGGTCGCGGGCCGACCGCGTCGTCCACAGACCAGTGAGCGCGCTGCCCTACGGTTCGTTTGTCACCGCAGGTGATCTGCACCCACGGGTCGGGGTCCTCGTCGGCACTGAAGTCTTGGATCTCGGTGCCGCTTGTAGGTCGCTGTTACGTTCTCGGGCAGCCCTGTTCGTCAATGGAACGCTCGACCTGCTACTCGCAGCGGGCCCGGAGGCCTGGGCGGAGGTCAGGTCGGCAATCCAGTCGTGGGTGCGCGATCCGCCGGCCGGTCTGCCGTTCGTACCGCTGGCCGGCGTATCGATGCGGATGCCGTTCGCCGTGGCCGACTACGTCGATTTCTACGCATCCGAGCAGCACGCGACAGCTGTCGGTCGGCTGTTCCGCCCCGATGGTGATGCGCTGATGCCGAACTGGAAACACCTGCCGGTCGGTTATCACGGTCGAGCAGGGACGGTCGTGCCGTCCGGAACGCCGATAGCCCGCCCGTCCGGCCAGCGGCGTACGCCCGAGGGTGAGGTGGTCTTCGGGGCGTCCACGAGGTTGGACTTCGAGGCCGAGGTGGGATTCGTGGTGGGGGCGCCGTCCGTGCTCGGCCAGCCGGTCGGGCTGGGTGACTTCGCGGAGCACGTCTTCGGCGTGGTGTTGGTCAACGACTGGTCGGCCCGCGACATCCAGGCGTGGGAGTACGTACCGCTCGGGCCGTTTCTCGGCAAGTCGTTCGCCACGTCGATCTCGCCGTGGGTCGTGCCGCTCTCGGCCTTGGAACACGCGCGCGTCCCACCACCGGTGCGGGACGTGCCGCTGTTGCCATACCTGGACGATGCCGATGAGCCGCCCTGGGGGCTGGACCTGCAGCTGCAGGTACGCCTCAACGGAGAACTGATCAGCGAGCCGCCGTACGCCGGCATGTACTGGACGCCTGCGCAGATGCTCGCTCACCTGACGGTCAATGGCGCATCGGTCCGTGCCGGTGACCTCTACGCATCCGGCACGGTCAGCGGACCGGGCCCGGGTCAGGAAGGCTCGCTGCTGGAGCGTGGCGTCGGATTCCTGCAGGACGGGGACGAGGTCGCCATCATCGCCACGGCCCCTGGCGCGGCCGGCACCCGGATCCACCTCGGCGAAGTCCGCGGCAAGATCAGCTGACCGATTCCCTCCTCGTTTCGTCCTGCGGGGACGCCCGCCACGGTCGCCAGGTCAGGTCACTGCGCAAGGCTTGCGTGCGTGCGCCGTCCACGCAGACCAGGTGGATCCATTCGTTGCAGACCAGCTGGCTGAGCGTCTGGTGGCGGGCGACGATATCCACGATCAGCGCGGGGTCGGCGGCCACCACGGCGAGCAGCCGGACGGGTTCGTGCATCAAGCTGCCTGAGTCGGGCGTGGTGCCCGGCTGTTGGCGGAAGAGCGCCTGCCACGGCAGGCCGCCGCGCAGGTCCCCGTGCGCACCGCAGATGACCCCGAGGTCGGTGATGGTGTTGTGGGTGGTCTTGTCGCCCGCCCCGAAGACATCCGGTGCGACTGCTGAGAAGTAGTACTGCGCATTGATCCACTGAGCAACCACCAGGGGAGCGGTCAGCAGTGCCTCCAGGACAGCGCCGTCAGGATCCTGGTCGCGGTCGTAGGAGTGCAGGAAGGCCCGCTGTTCCAGATCGATCCCTGCCGTCAATGCGCGCGGGCCGATGACGATGGCGGCGTTACCGGCCAGGCCCCACTCCGGCGTCGGTTCGGACCAGTCGGCCGCCCGCCGGCCCAGTGGCGCGGCGTCTGCGCGGGCTCCTCTGCTGGGCAGGCTCGGCGCCCGGTCACGGCCGGCGCACGCGCTGGCCGTGCGCAGGTCGGCGGCCACCCGCTGTACGGCGGGTTCAGCGGCATCCGGCAGACCACTGTGTGGCAACAGTTCGACCCGGTCGGTCGTGGTGTCGTGCAGCGCGGCGACCGCCACGGTGTCCTCGGGGATACGCAGACCCTGGGCGGCGAGAGCACCGCGCACACGCCTGTCGTTCAGCGCCTCCACCAGCAGCGTCGCGTTGACGACTCCGTCGTTACCGCCGCAGGCTCCGCAGTCGTACGCCGTCGCGAAGGCATTGTTCTCCGTGCTGGCGCCGTGCCCGCAAACGACCAGGACGGGTGCGAAGTTGTCGGTCAGCCCGATGGCGCGCAACGCGCTCGCGGCGAGGCCGACCCGCCCGGCCAGGTCCAGGTCGGTACTCAACTGGGGCGCGCGCTGCGGCCCCTGGGTCCAGGGCCGGGTGATCCGGCGCATCCGCTGAGGATCCAGCACCGAGAGGGTGGATGCCCCGGCGGAGATGAGCCCGCCACCTTCGGCGATGGCCAGGGCACCGAGCGGATGGCGACTGACTGCGGTGACTGTGCGGTGCAGAACCTCGCGCGCGCTGAGCGGGCGAGAGCCCTCCTCGGCGCTGAACGCAGGCTCGACGATGCCCGGGCAGAGGTCGTATCCGACGCCATCGGCATCCTCGTAGCGGACGGCCGCTCCGAAGAATCCCGCGAAGCCGAAGGTGTCGTGATCGCCGAGTGCCTCGAGGTGGCGGCGAACCGGCTCGGAGCGCACGTCGATACACCAGATCGACTGACTGACCGGTCGGTCGCTCGACGTCGGCAGATCGCGGACCAGGGTTGGCAGTAGCCGCTCCTGTACCCCGATCTCCAGGGCACGTTGCCAGACTTTCGCGTAGTGGCGCGGCACCTCAGCTGTGGGCGCTAGCACAGGGGGATTGCGGGCGAAGAGCACGTCGTGGGCAAGGTGCAGCGCAATCAGCTCCACGAGGGGCCCCGGGTGCTGCGCGCGGCGCGACCGCCACGCCGCGTGTCCGGTCCAGCCGGGAGTCGTAGCGAAAGTAGCGACGAAATAGCTCACCAGCTGATCTGTCGGGATTCCCAGGCAGGCCAGGAGGTAGCCGATGGCGGCAGCCGGGTCGGTCGGTAGCGACCGGGCGAACGCGCTGGCACCCGGGACCTTGACGACCCGGTCGTACTGCGGTCGGGCGGCGCTGCGGTGCCACAACAGCCACGGGCCGTCGGCGTCCTGCGTGCCCGGCCAGCCGCGTTGAGCCCACAATGACTCCCACAACCGTGGCTCCCTCAGCCGGATGGTTTCACGCCGGGGCGGGTCCTGCGCGAGACCGGCCAACTGGCGGCTTTCCGCCACAAAACCTGTCATGGATGACGCCAGATCGCCCAAGGCTTCCGCGTCGAGTGCTGCACGCAGGTGCGCGTCAGTGATCCGGCCGCTCGCGTACAGGTCGAGGAAATAGTCCAACCCGGCCCGCCCGGTGACCCCGTGCGCGCGTTCGGCGATCTGCAGCGCATCCTCGAAGGCCATTGATTCCAACGTGACCAGCGGGTTGGCCGCTACGAAGTCGCGCAACGGCCATGCCGGGCCGACGACGGAGGAAGCGCTGACGACCGCTCCGACCGCGGTGAGTTCATCGACCTGCGGCTGCTGCGCCCGCTGCTCCAGTTGGGAGACGTCCAGTCGCGGTTGTTCCCGGTGAAGCTGCGCGAGATGAAGTTGCGGGGGCATCGCGGTGCGGAGCAGGCGAACGGCCAGCGCACTGTCGGGGTTCGTTTCGAGGTAGGTGACACCGCGACTGACCGCTACTGCGACGACGACGATGACGACGAGCAGGACGCTACCGATCACCGGACCCCAGAGAGCCTGCGGTGGCGTCACCACCGACAGCAGTTGCTCGACACCGAGCAGCATCCAGACGTAGGCACCGGTCACGACGCCCGAGACGGCGCAGACCGCCCATCCGGTCCGTGAGCCGACGCGGCGCAACCCGGCAGCGGCCGACCCGGCGAGCGCTGAGGCGAAGATGGCGAGGACCACCGGTGCCAGCGCGGTCACCCTCCCGTCGTGCACCAACCCGTATCCGGCGGGTAGTGAAATCAGCAGCGTCAGGACGCCGGCGAGAGTGGCCGCCGACGCAACGCGCGAGGGGGGCACAACAAACGGAGAGCGGCCGGTGCGGGTGCGGGCCGCGGTTCCTCCGGCGCGTAGGAACAGCCACGACTTGTACGCGCCGTGCCCGACGACGTGCAGTAGGGCAGCGCCAGGCAGCCCCAGCCCCAGCTCGACGCACATGTACCCCATCTGGCTGGTGGTCGAGCAGGCCAGGCGACCCTTCACGTCCGAGCGCATCCGGCTGGACCAGGCGCCGATCGCGACGGTGGTCGCGCCGACCGCCAGCAGGACCGCCATCATCGCCGGGGCAGCCGCGAAGAGCGGCCAGAAGAGTACGACCAGTACGCCGGCACCGTTGACCACGCCCGCGTGCAGCAGCGCGGAGATCGGAGAGGGCGCCTCCGCGGTTTCGGGCAGCCACCGGTGGGCGGGAACCTGACAGCTGCGCGCGATGCAGGCAACGAGCAGCAGCGCGACGATCGCAGTCGTGGTCCATCCGGGCTGCACCTCCTGCATCCGGGTCCGGTCCAGGGAGGGCAGGGTGCAGGCGGCGAGTATGACGCCGGCCCACAGAAAGACGTCGCCGATGAGCAGAGTGACCCGCATGGTGCTGCTCGCCTGACGGGCTTCCGGGGTCCCGGCGCGGGAGATCAGCGCCACCACGGCCTGCCCGCTGAAGGTCCAGCCGATCGCGACGGTCACCAGACTGGCACCGCTGACGGTGACGCAGAGGCCGAGCAGTGCGAAGAAGAGGATCGCGCCGCTGCGCGCGAACTGGTCCCGGCCGCGCAGGTTGGTCAGGGAGTAGCGACTCACGACCCACCCCAGCAGCCCGACGAAGGTCAGCAGCACCACGCCGACGACATCCAAGTGGATTCCGAGCGGTACGCCGCCCGGTTCCCATACCCACGACCAGGGGCTGCCGGCGATGGCTGCCGGGGAGGCAGCCAGTCCGGTCAGGACAGCGAGGACAGCCAGGATGCGACAACCAACGAACCAGATCACACGAAAAATAATACGTGAATTGAAGAACATCGCAAATCAAGCCACCGGCTTCGTGGGTCCGCCCGCGTATCGTTCGGGGATGACCTCCCGGGAGTGGACCTTTCTGTCCAATCACGGGCACGTGCTGACCGCCTTGGGCCACGACCCGCAGGCCCGGATGCGCGATCTGGCCGACAGCGTCGGTATCACCGAGCGTGCAGTGCAGCAGATCGTGCGTGAGCTGGTCGACCAGGGGTATCTGGAGAAAGAAAAGGTCGGGCGTCGCAACCAGTACGTCGTGGTGCCGTCCGCGCACCTGCGTCACCCACTGGAGTCACGCGTGACGCTGGGGGAGTTCCTGGCGCTGATCGTGCCCGAACGCAGCCCGGGAGACACCGGCCACGGCCGGCTCTAGGGTGCCGATATGAAAAGTCGACCAGTAGGTTCGATCATCGGGGCGGTCGGCGGGTTGTTGTTCGTGCTGTTGAACGCGTCGGCGGTGCCGCTCACGCCCGTCTGGTGGGTATTGGCGGTGGCCGGTTTCGCGGGCGTCATCTGGTTCACCGTGCTGCACGGGCCGATAGTCACGCAGCAGCCGCCCCCGCGAGCCGCGATCCGGACCTATGGACTTGCGGTGCTGGCGATGGTGCTTGCCATCGTGGTGGGCGCCCGCGTCCTCGGCTTCATCGACCGGCCGAACGCCGTGGTGCCCTGGGTGGTCCTGGCAGTCGGCGCACACTTCCTACCCTTCGCGGGGGCTTTCGGCCTCCCGATCTTCCGGCTGCTCGCCATCAGCCTGATCGCGGTCGCCGTGGTGGGCGGCATCGCGACGTTGCTGCACGACAGCGCCACGTCAGCCGGCTGGACCGGGGTCCTCGCGGGTTTCGTGCTGCTGCTGTTCGCCGCGTTCGGGCCCGCTCTGAGCAAGGGCGCAGGAGCGCGCGCCGCGTAGTCTCGCCACCATGCGGATTCTGCACCTCGCCCTCGAATCGGACTGGGTTACAGCACGAGAGGCGGGGACGTACGTCGTGTCCACCCGGGATGCCACGCTCCAGCAGGTCGGTTTCATCCACTGCTCCACGCCGGCGCAGGTCGACGGCGTGGCCCAGAACTTCTACTCGGACGTTCTGGCGGACCTGCTCGTGCTCGATCTCGACGACGAACAGATCCGGGCGAGCGGCACCGAGGTGCGCTACGAGGATCCGGGCAACGGTGACCTCTACCCGCACATCTACGGCCCGATCGACCCCGCGTGGGTCACCGGCGTCAGCCCCTACACGCCAACCCGCACCCACTGAAGTAGCCGGGTATGACGGCTATTCGCAGCGTGTGGCGCGGACCATTGGCAGTCCCCAACACGCCGTACAAACCTCGCGTTCTGGCCACCGAGACGGTCCTGGTGCTGCTGCTCAGCCTCGGTGCGTCCGCGATCTACTCGATCCTGACGATCATCAAGCGGCTGCAGAGCAGCGTGGCACTCGGCAAACAGACCTCGACGCTCAACGTTTCGCAGGCAAGCCAATCCTGGCTCGATCTGACCTACCAGATCATCGGTATCGGGCTCGGGGTGGTCCCTGCCGCGTTGGCGTTCCTGCTGATCAGCCGTGAGATCAGGGACGGTCGTGGATACTTCGGTCTGGATCGGGCCCGCCTGCCCAACGATCTGGCGCTGGGCGCATTGCTGGCCGCCGCCATCGGCATCCCCGGGCTGGCCCTGTATGCCGCAGCGCGCGCGTTGGGGGCCAATACGACGGTTGTCGCGTCCGCGTTGAACGATCACTGGTGGACGGTCCCGATCCTGATCGGCGCCGCGTTCCAGAACGCGATCGTCGAAGAAGTCGTGATGATCGGGTACCTCTTCACCCGCTGGACCCAGGCCGGCGCCCGCCTGTGGATGGTGGTTGTCGGCTCTGCGTTGATCCGCGGGAGCTATCACCTTTACCAGGGATTCGGCGGATTCGCTGGCAATATCGTGATGGGCCTGATCCTCGGCACGGTCTATCTGCGGACCCGCCGGGTGCTGCCGCTGATCATCACCCACGCCATCCTCGATATCGTCTCGTTCGTGGGTTACTCCTTATTACACAATCATTTCGGCTGGCTCTGATGACCGATCAGGGCTTGGACGTCACCTTCAAGGAACTCCTCGCGGACGGTGTCAGCGCTACATCTGACAAGGTCACGATGTTGCCGCCGACCACGCTGCGGGTGGGTCCGGGGGAGAACGTCGTGATCGCCGGCCCGAACGGCGCCGGTAAGACGACCTTCCTGCGAATCCTGACCGGCAACATGCTGCCGACCACCGGCACGATCACCCTCGACGGGCGTGCCATCGATGAGCGCGACCGCGCCACCCGCCGGGTGATCGCACCGCTGATCGGCCCGATCGCCGGTTACCGCGACCTGACCGTTGGGGACCACCTGATCCTGGTCGACCAGACCTGGGGCGGTGACCGCGCGGGCGCCGCGACGCGAATCATCGCGGTGCTCGAGCGCCTCGACATCTACGACTACCGCGACCGTTACCTGTCCCAGCTGTCCTCAGGCCAGCGGCAACTCGTGGAGTTGTCGATCGTGCTGCTGCGTCCGAGTGCGCTGCTGGTGCTGGACGAGCCGGAGCAACGCCTGGACACCGGGCGCCGCGAGCTGCTCTCGGAGGTGTTGCGCGAGCGCGTCGACGCCCAGTCCTCCGTCGTGTGGGTCTGCCACGACCCGGCACTCACCGAACGCACCGCCACCCGCGTCGAGCACTTCCCGCAATCGTGAACACCGACCTGCAGCAGAGCGACAGGGCGCGCCTGGACGAGGCGCACCACCTGCGGTACCGCGGCGAGGCCAACCAGTTGCGCGCCGCTCTGTTCACCGCGTACGTCGTGGGGCTCTTCGGGATCGTCTACGGCATCCTGGCTTCGCATTACGTCTTCCAGACCTGGCCCCAGATCCGCGACCGTGTCAAAGACGCACCGCTGTTGTACGCCGCGGGTTCGGTCGCGCTGGTCGCGCTGGTGGCTCTACTGGCCTACCGCGCCGGTCGCAGGCGTGGGCCGGTCGTACCAGAGCCGGGTCACCTGGAATTCGTGACCGCCACAGACCTGCCGCGGCACCTGACGCTGCAGGATGCCTGGCGGGCGACCTGCGTCGTGGTCGCCAGCGGGATGCTCGGGGTGGGCATCGCGGTGCCCGGCGGGTTGGCGATCAGCGGCGGCTCCAGCCTGGCGGTCCTCTTCGGAGTCGTGCTCGCGCTGCTCGGGGCGCCGACCGTCCTCTACGCCTGGCTGCGCGGCGAAGCCGCCGGTCACGCACACAGCGCCAAGGTGGGGCAGCTGCTGAATTCGCTGCCGATGAACGTGTTGCGTACCCAGTCGCTGATGAGCGACAGCATCAGCTCGGCGCTGGTCGCGGGCGACACGCGTCGCGCCCGCGCACAGGCCTTCGAACTGAAGTTGGGACACCGCCCCCTGCGGATTCACGCCGCTGGTCCCTGGCGGACGACGATCGGCGCGGACTTCGCCGGTCTGCAACGGCTGGGTTGGGTGTCGCTGGGCTGGTTGATCGTGCAGATTGCGGCCGTCACCCTCGCGAGTATCGAGCCGGTGGTGCGTAGTCGCTCCCCGCTGGTGCTGCCGATTGTGGTTGTACTCGCGCACCTGACCACCTCAGGGTTGACCCGCGGACTGCAGCATCACTCCGAAACGGCAGGCGAGCCCTCGATCCTCGGTATCCCGTGGCAGGTCGAGACCCTGCTGCACCTGCTTCCGGTCGCCGTGCTGCAGTTGGTCGTCGCTTTCGCCGCGGCATCCCTGAGCGGTGTCGCCCCATCCTTGGCAATCGTGCACGCTGTGTCGATTGCGCTGTTGCTGAGCGCGGGCCAGCTGTTCTTCGTGCACAAAGGACCGCCGCCGTTGGCCCTGATGGGTAACGGCGCCGGGCGCGGCATCGGTCTGCTGTGGGTTGCCCACCCGACGATCCTGGTCGCACTGGTGGGCCTGGTCGGTGTGCTCGGATCTTCTGAGCTGTTGATCGGCGCGCTGCTGCTGCTGTCCTTCGGCTGGACCCGAACCTCCAGCAAGTTCAGTCCTGCCCAACCCCGCTGAGGCAGTGCAGATACCCGTTCGACTGACGTCCGGATAGCGGCTCTATAAGATGTCGCGATGAGCATCGATGACGAGACCGCAGCCCGGCTGCTGCTGGCCGTGACGCGGCTGACACGGTGGGCAACCCGACACGCTCAATTCGACACCCCCCCGGCGCAGGCGCGGCTGCTTGCGTTGATCCACGAGATCGGCCCGGCGCGGATCGGAGACCTCGCGGTCGCAGATCACTGCAGCCAACCCACGATGACCACCCAGGTGCAGCGCATCGAAGCGGCAGGCTGGGTGAGTCGTACCTCCGATCCCAACGACGCGCGAGTGGCGCTGATCGACGTGACCGACGCCGGTCGCGCGGTCATCGACGAGGTGCGGCTGGCGCGTCGTCAGGTCCTGGCACCGATCGTGGATGCCTTGACCGAGTCGGAGTTGGCCTCGGTCCGCGAAGCCACGCTGGTGATCGAGCGGATCATCGCGCGCTCCGAAGAAGAAGGAAGCTGACCCGATTTTCTTGATGTCCGAGGTGTGTTCTGGTCTAATATATAGAAAAGCTAATTAACTTTCTGAGGACGATGATGCAACGGGACCCTGAGCAGACCAGCTCCCCCAACATGTTCAACCAGCCCAAGGCCGTCTACGCAGTTGCCTTCGCGTGCGTGGTGTCGTTCATGGGTATCGGTCTGGTCGACCCGATCCTGCCGGCGATCTCCAAGCAACTGGACGCGACCCCGAGTCAGACCACGCTGCTGTTCACCAGCTACCTGGTCGTGACAGCCGTCGCCATGCTCGTGACGAACGCCGTATCCAGCGCGATCGGCGCGAAGAAGACGCTGATTGTCGGCCTGGTGCTCATCGTGATCTTCGCGGCGCTCGCCGGAGCCTCTGGTTCCATCGGCGAGATCGTCGGATTCCGCGCCGGGTGGGGCCTGGGTAACGCATTGTTCATCGCGACGTCGCTGGCCGTGATCGTGTCGTCGGCCACGGGTGGTTTCGCCGGAGCGATCATCCTGTACGAGACCGCTCTCGGTGTCGGTATCGCGATCGGTCCGCTCCTGGGTGGGCTGCTGGGTACGGTCAGCTGGCGCGGCCCGTTCTTCGGGGTCTCGGTACTGATGGCGATCTCGCTGCTCGCCACGATCTTCTTCCTGCCCGATACTCCGAAGCCGACCCATCGCACCTCGGTTCTCGCCCCACTCAAGGCGCTACGCCACCGTGGACTGTTCATCATGGGAATGGCGGCGTTGTTCTACAACTGGGCGTTCTTCACGATGCTCGGGTACGCCCCGTTCCCGATGGAACTGTCCGCGATCAAGCTCGGCTTCGTGTTCTTCGCCTGGGGCGTCCTGGTGGCGATCTTCGCGGTCTTCGGAGCGCCCAACCTGCAGCGTCGGTTCGGCACCGCGAAGACGCTGTACGGCGCGCTCGGCCTGTTCGCCATCGACCTGGCGATCATCGCGATCTGGCCGACCAATCGCACCGTGCTGGTCAGTGCCGTCATCGCCGCCGGCATCTTCATCGGTATCAACAACACCCTCACCACGCAGGCCGTCATGGTGATTTCACCGGTTGAGCGCCCGGTGGCCTCGGCCGCCTACGGTTTCGTACGGTTCTTCGGCGGCGGCCTCGCACCGTTCGCCGCCGGCAAGCTGGTCGAGCACTTCAACCTGCACGTGCCCTTCGCTATCGCCGCCGTCGCCGCGCTGGTCGCCGCCGGGCTGCTGTCGACCGCGCACAAGACGCTCGAGGCCGCCGACAAGGGGATGGACGAGGACGGGCACACGCACGCCGAGGACGATGCCCAGGTGGCAGGCGAAGTCGGCGATGAGTTCGGCGGCGCAGCCGGTGCAGTGGACGACTACCGGCGCGAGCAGTCCACTTCGCGTCACTAACCGCCCCTTACCCCGGCTACGTGGTCACTTTGCGTCCCCGTCCCTCGCTATTGCAAGGGGCGGGGACGCAAATCGTTCACCTGTTCAATCCCGGCTGGATACGCTCGCCGTATGCCGGAGCTACCCGAGGTACAGGCGCTGACCGATTTTCTGCGCGGTCGGATCCTCGACCTGGCCGTCACAGGGGTCGAGCTGGGCTCGTTCAGCGTGCTGAAGACCTTCGACCCGCCGCCCCAGGCGTTCCAGGGGCTGCTGGTGACAGGCGTGCAGCG